>JAYTON010000394.1:0-12901 GCA_043747725.1 Saprospiraceae bacterium | reverse complement strand
CCATGCCCTTTTCCGATGCCACTGTTGTTGGAGCCGCCAAAAGGGAGTTCTTGATTGAAAAAATGCAGCGCGTTGTGATTCACCACTGTACCACCCGCTCTTGTTTGATTGATGAGCTGTTTAATGGCTTGGCTGCTGTGACTATAAATATACATCGCCAAGGGCTTTTCATTTTTCTGAATATGTGTTATCGCTTCTTCTATATTTTTAAAAGTAATCAAAGGGAGCAGCGGTCCGAAGATTTCCTCTTGCATAATCGTACTGTCAGCACTCACATTTGATAAAACGGTAGGCGCTATATAATTTTGCTTGGCATCTACCTCTCCGCCCATTTCTACCACAGCACCATTGGCTTTCGCCTCTGTTAAATAGCCATTCAAGCGGTCAAAATGGCTACTGTTCACAATGCGGTTATAATCATAGGATTGCATGGGTTGGTTACCATAAAACTCGGTAACATATTGCTTAAAATACTTTAAAAATTCATCTTTTACCTTTTCATGCACGTATAAATAGTCGGGCGAAATACAAACTTGCCCGTTGTTCATATATTTTGCCCAAGCGATTCGTTTGGCGGCTACTTTAATGGAAGCGGTTTCGTCCACCACGACAGGCGATTTGCCGCCCAATTCTAAGGTGACTGAACAGAGATTTTCGGCTGCTGCTTTCATCACCTTCTTGCCCAAGCTCGGGCTGCCTGTAAAAAAGATGTGATTGAAAGGCAATTTAGTGATATATTGCGCCACTTCCGCTTCGCCTTCAAATACGGCAACTTCATTCTCTGAAAATACTTCTGCCAGCATTTTTTTCATCAATGCCGAGGCGTTGGGCGTATTTTCCGACGGTTTTATCATCACACAATTGCCCGCTGCAATGGCTGACGCCAATGGTCCAATCGTGAGATTGAAAGGGAAATTCCAAGGAGAGACAATCAAAACAACGCCTTTCGGTTCGTAATGGATGTAAGAATGAGTGCCTAATTGCGTAATCGGCACGCCCACGCTCTTGGGATTCATCCAATAAGCGAGGTTGCTGATGGTGTGTTTTAATTCAGTCGTCATGACATATACTTCAGTCAAATCTACTTCCGGCGCAGATTTTTTAAAGTCTTTATAAGCCGCTTCTTGGATTTGCGTCCTGTATTTGATGACGGTGTCCAATAATTTTTTCAATTTGGCTTTGCGCTCCGAAGCCGTTGTGCTGCCTATTGCGTATTGATTGGCTTTTTGCGCTTTGAAGACGCTGTCTATGTGGTTAGCCCATGAAGCTGTTTCAACGAGCGCATTTAATGTTATGGTTGCCATGATTGGTAGTCTATTTTAAAATTTGGTTGAAATAATTTGTATTATAATATGAATAATGTGTAAATAAAGCACATTTTATGTGTTTTCATGACACGTATTGTCAAAATTAGTTCTGAACCAATAATTAACAATCAATAACTAATAACTATTCAAAATCATCGCCGCCGCTTTCTCTGCTATCATAATCGTCGGCGCGTTGGTATTACCAGCGACAATCGTTGGCATAATCGACGCATCCACCACGCGCAAGCCTTCGATACCATGTACTTTGAGTTCATGATTCACAACTGCCATAGTGTCATTGCCCATTTTGCAGGTGCCGACAGGATGGTAGATAGTTTCCAAATTTTGCTTGATATGCTCAATAATACCTTCTTCCGATTGGTCTGGTGGCGCAATAATAGCCTTTCGATAAGGGCTGAAAGCGTTGGCATTCATCACCTCTAAGGCTTTTCGAGTGCCATCTACTAATGTCTTCAAATCTTCCTCTTCTGATAGAAAATTGGGTTGAATAATCGGTTCAGCAAGTGGATTGGCTGATTTGAGAGCCACATATCCCCTACTTTTAGGTTTTATAAGACTCGGTAAAATAGTATATCCATCTATTGTCGGATAAGTTTTAGTATTATACACATCTACATTATCTCGATGGTCGCCAATATGAAGGGGGGCAAAATGAAATTGAAAATTGACACTTTTAGCGCCATTGATTGTCAAAAAAGCATAGGCTTCCAACGGACTGACGGTCAACGCGCCTTTATGCGTGATGAGCCACTGTACTAAATCCACGATTTGACTGAGGGGTTTGAGGTGGTGATTAAAGCCTTCTTGTTGCGATGAAAGACTCGAAACGAAGAAAAATAAATGGTCTTGCAAGTTCTTTCCTACGCCCGGTAAGTTTTTTTTAAGCGGTATGTTATGTTGCTTTAATTCTTCTGCATCGCCAATCCCCGACAGCATCAATATTTGTGGCGATTGAAAACTTCCAGCCGACACAATCACTTCTTTGGAAACAGACACTTTTAAAAGCTCATTTTTTTCATTGATATATTCAACGCCTGTGGTTTTATTATTTTCAATCAAAATTTGCTTAACGCGGGCGTGTGTAATGACTCTCAGATTCGGGCGCATGAGAACGGGCTTTAAAAATGCCGTTGCTACGCTGTGTCGCTTACCATTTTTAATTGAAAATTGAAACATGCCCGCGCCTTCTTGTTTGGCGCCATTGTAATCTTTATTTTCAGCAATTCCTTTTTCCACACAAGCATTAACAAAAGCCTGTGCATAAGGTGTTTGAAAATATTTGGCGTGGGTAATATTCAGCAAGCCATTTTTGCCATGATAGGCATTATCAATGTCCTCATTGTGTTCCGATTTGATAAAATAAGGCAAAACATCTTGATAACTCCAACCTTTATTGCCCAACTCTGCCCATTCGTCGTAATCCGCTGCATTGCCGCGCACGTATGCCATTGCATTCGTTGAGCTGCATCCGCCGATTGTTTTTCCACGAGGCAGATACATTCGCCTGTTGTTGACGTGTTTTTGAGGTTCTGTTGTGAAGCCCCAATCGACTTCTGTGCGGTGCAGATTACCATATGCCGCCGGGATATGGATTTCCATTTTTTTATCAGGTCCACCTGCTTCGAGGAGCAAAACCTTGTTCGCTGAGTTTTCAGAAAGGCGATTGGCTAAAACACAACCTGCCGAACCTGCGCCAATGATGATGTAATCGAATGTGTCCATATTTTTTAGAATAAATTGATGATTTTAAGTGGCATTAATATAATACCCTTGATAATTTAGAATGGGCTTTTAATAAAGAGCAAATTATGATAAAACTCTTAATATTTTATGTAATTTTTTATTTTTTTAAACAAAAATCTGACTAATCAGTGTCATCTCTGTTCCAATTATAATGTTTTTTGATGCCGTAGCATTTTTCTTATTCTTCCTCCGGAATTTGTTGATTTCACAAGATGTTTTCCGCTAATTTCTCGTATTTTACCGATAATTTAGGGCATTTATGACCAAATTGTCGCAATACTTTACTCATTTGATTATAAATACGAAACATTAAGCGATTTTCATGAAAAATTTGTCTTTATACTGAGGGGGTACTTATAATCATTAAATGACAACGCGGATGACACAGATTGAGTTGGTTTTTACAGATTTATCTTAGAAATAAATAAAAAATCTGTGAAAATTCGCATCATCCGCGTCATCCGCGTTGCCATCAACTTCATATTTGCTATCAGCTCACCGATTCAAACTGTAAGCGCGCTAAACTCGCATACAAACCGTCTTCTATTTCTGATAGTTCGTCGTGCGTGCCTTCTTCTACCACTCTACCGCCATCAATGACGTATATTTTATCCACTTCCCGAACGGTGGCTAAACGGTGGGCAATAATAATACTCGTTCTGCCTTCCATCAAAACATGGAGGGCTTCTTGCACCACGCGTTCGCTTTCAGCATCCAAAGAGCTGGTGGCTTCGTCCAACAACAAGATAGATGGATTGCGCAGGATAGCCCGCGCAATGGCAATGCGTTGGCGTTGACCGCCACTGAGTTTGATGCCGCGCTCCCCGACAATCGTCTCCAAACCTTCGGGAAATTGGCTGATGAACTCCCATGAATTGGATTTGCGCGATGCCTCTATGATTTCTTCGTCAGTCGCATCCGGCTTACCGTATAAAATGTTTTCTCGAATTGTACCGCCGAAAAGTAGGACTTCTTGCGGCACAATTGCCATATTTTGACGGAATTCTGTAATGTCATAGTCATTAATATTCTTTCCATCGACAACAATAGACCCCTCAGTCAATTCATAGAATTTAAGGATTAACTGCACAATGGTGGATTTCCCTGCGCCACTCGGACCGACCAACGCCACCTTTTGTCCCGACTTCACAGACATATTTAACCCCCTCAGTACTTCCACGTCTGTGCGCGTTGGATACCTGAATCGAACGTCTTTGAATTCAATGTTCCCTTTTAAACGGCGTTCGGGCAATATTGGCATTGACTTTACTACTACCTCGCTTGGACTGTTCAATATCTCTCGAAGCCTCTCAGTTGCACCAACTGCGCCTACTAATTCAGTGTAAAAGCTGCCCAAACCGGCAATCGCGCCGCCAATAATAGCGGTATAAGTAAAAAACATGATTAATTCGCCCGCCGTGATTTCTTTATTTTGCAACATCGTCGCCCCTTCCCACAATACGAAAAACAGACCTCCAAACAGGACGACAACGATAAAAGTAGCAAATAATGCTCGCCATTTGGCATATGTCAAAGAAGTGACAACCGATTTTTGATTGGCTTTACCATACCTGCCGACTTCAAACCATTCATTGGTGAAGGCTTTCACGGCATTAATGGCTTGCATCGTTTCATTTAAAACAATATTGGTATCGGCTATTTGCGTTTGGCGTTCTTTCGCCATTTTGCGAATAAAACGCCCGAACAACATCGCCCCTACAACGATGAAAGGAAAAGTGCCAAGCATAATCAGTGCTAACTTCCAAGTCGTCAAAGAGAGTATCAAAATACCCGAAACGAGGATAATAACTTGTCGAATAAACTCAGCGAGCGTCACTGAGAAAGTATTGTACAATCTTTCCACATCAGAATTCAAACGGCTGACCAATTCCCCGACGCGGCTTTTCTCAAAGAAAGTTATCGGCAACGACACCAGTTTTTGATACAACGCCAAGCGTACATCGGCTATTCCTTTCTCACTCACGTTCGCAAAGAGCGTGACACGGAAATAGGAAACCACTCCTTGAAGCGTCAACACGATTGCCATTATCCAACCAATATCTCCTAAAGTCATGGTATAGTTGATGGTTTTTGCGCCCCAATTCATGGTAAAATTGGTTTTTCCTTGAGCAATATCTACAATCCTACCCGAGAGGAAAGGGAAAATCATAAACGTGGTCGTTGATAAGAAAAGTAAAACCAAACCAAGCCAAAAAGAGACGCGATACGGTCGAATGAATTCAAAAATCTTGAGAGCGTCCTTGAATGTTTCGCGAGTTACCTTGGGTTTTGGTGCTTCATCACCGTAATCGAATCGTCCTTTAGCCATAATGAAAATGATTAATCTTTTTTGTGAAAATGAAATGCAAATTTAGATATAAATGTTTAAATACCGTTGTTTCAAGGAAATAGACGATTGAATTATTCTAATATTTGAAAGTGTTGCGTTTTAATAGCTGTTTAATTATTGGATGTGTTTTGATGCGAACGCGGATGACGCAGATTTTTCATAGGGCTACACCCGATGTTGAGATATTAGGCCCTTTCAGGGTTTTAAGTATTTCTAAAATTCACATAATATCAATTTTAAATTACGAAAGCCCTGAAAGGGCATAATATCTCAGCATAGGGTGTAGCCCTATGAAAACTCCCAATCGACACATTCCCCCCATTCATCCTCCAATGAAATAAAAAAAATATCGAAAGTATATATAAATCTATATGCTTTGCTTTAATTTTGGGTTTTGATAGTTTGAAAAACATTATAGTAAATGATTAAAAAGATACTCATTGCCAATCGAGGAGAAATAGCCTTGCGCATCATGAAAACGGCGCGGCGAATGGGCATAAAAACCGTTGCCGTTTATTCAGAAGCGGATAGGAACGCGCCACACGTCCGATTTGCCGATGAAGCCCTGCTTTTAGGACCTGCACCTTCTAATCAATCTTATCTTTTGGGCGATAAAATCATTGCCTTAGCAAAAGAATTGGGTGTAGATGCCATTCATCCGGGATATGGGTTTTTAAGTGAAAATGCGGGATTTTCAAGGGCTGTACAAGCAGCGGGAATAATTTTCATAGGACCCAGCCCTGAATCCATCGAAAAAATGGGTTCAAAACTCGGTGCGAAGGAAGCAGTTAAGAAATATAACATCCCAATGGTGCCCGGTACTGAGGGGGCTATCTCCGACATTGCGGAAGCGAAAATTATAGCGTCACAAATCGGTTATCCCATACTCATCAAAGCTTCAGCAGGGGGCGGCGGTAAAGGCATGAGGATTGTAGAAAACAATGGAGAATTTGAGGAACAAATGCAGCGAGCCGTCAGTGAAGCCATTTCTGCTTTCGGTGATGGGGATGTTTTCATTGAAAAATACGTCGGCTCGCCGCGCCATATAGAAATACAGGTTTTATCAGATAATCATGGCAACACAGTCCATCTTTTTGAAAGAGAATGCAGCATACAACGCCGCCATCAGAAATTGGTAGAGGAAGCCCCTTCAAGTTGTCTGACGCCTGATATTCGCCGGAAAATGGGGGAAGATGCCGTTAAAGTAGCGAATGCTTGCCATTATTCAGGCGCAGGTACGGTTGAGTTTCTTGTAGATGACAACTTAAACTATTATTTTCTCGAAATGAACACTCGCCTCCAAGTAGAGCATCCTGTCACCGAATGGATTACAGGTTTGGATTTAGTGGAGCAACAAATACTCGTGGCGCAAGGAGAAAAATTAGCCTTTTCTCAAGCAGATTTAAAAATAAATGGTCATGCTATAGAATTACGCGTGTGTGCTGAAGACCCTTCCAATAATTTTCTTCCGAGCGTAGGTGCATTGAGTCGTTATCGCCCCCCCCTCAGTTGCCACGTTCCTCGTAATGACATGGATTATGTCAGAGTAGATGATGGCTACGAAGAGGGCATGGACATCCCCATTTTTTATGATCCATTGATTGCCAAACTCATTGCTTGGGGAACGACGCGCGAAGAAGCGATTCGCCGCTTAATAGATGCGATTGATGGTTTTGATATTGGAGGTGTGGCGACGACGTTGCCATTTGGTAAGTTTGTACTACAACATGAGGCTTTTACATCGGGTCATTTCGATACCCACTTTGTTCAGCGTTATTTTACGCCTGATAAATTGTATAACACTGATGAAGCTGAAATAGCCGCCGCTTTAGCCTTAAAAATGTATTTGAAACAGAAAGACCAATTAATAGTGCCGTTGTATGAAGGCTCGGAGTGGTCGTCTAAGAGGTGAGGTTTTTAATTTTAACACATAATTCACATAAGAACACATATAAAAACTATGTGTCCTTATGTGAACTATGTGTTAAAATTAAAACATAAATTATGTGGTAAAATCACAATTTTCTGTCATTTACATTGGCTGGTTCTACATTATCACCCTCTTGTTTTGTAACAACAGTTTGACCACCCGCCGAAGCCACCACAGGCGCAGCAGGAACCGCCGAAGAATTGCCCTGATCGTCTATTTTCAAAAGATTCAAGAAATACCGCTCAGAAAAACCGCAGAGAAAAGCAATCAAGATAAATGCACCTGCGTTTTTGATTTCAATTCCTGAAATAACATCCCACGTCAATAATGCAGCGATAAACATGGCAAACATAGCCCCTACGACAGGTCGCAATTTGAATTGAATCACACTTTCCTTAAATTCGCCGATGGTTACGCGTGTACGCCGCACTTGAAGCAAGCCGCTCAAAAATGCGCCGACTGCGCCAATAATACCGATGGTCAACATGCCAATCCATTGCTTGACACCTATCATATTCTGTAAAATAGTTTCTTTAAATATCACGGCATCAGTTTTCATCGTCAATGGTAAACCGGCTAACATGATAATTAAAACAATTATCCCCCATTTAATCAGCATCTCTAAACGCTCGATTTGTAAGCCATTATTGACTTGAATAGTTTGATTTTCATCGTTTTGCACTTGTTTTACCTTATCTAATGCCGCACGCAAGCCCCCCAGCGTCTGACCCGAACGATTTATCTCGCCTTCCAAGTAATTACCCCAAGAGTTGTTTTGCGCTTTCAGCTGAGAAGCCAAAGCAGCAGATTGAGCATTGGCTACATGAGGAGGATACAACCACACCATATATTGGTCAGCCATATCCAAAAGATTACTTACATCCAATGAATCGCAATTGTCCATTTCCAACGCTTCACGCGCCGATTCGAGGAAGGCAATAATGCGGCGAGCGGTTACTTTATCAACGTATTGAGTGTTGTAATAATTGTTAAACACAGTTCTGAAATCGCCCTCCAATCGGGTATATCGCCAACGCAAGGAGTTCATAACGTATTCGTCAAAGTTCTTATCGAGCATTTTACCAAATCCATTGCGGTTGGTCAACCATTTAGGTTGATGCCAAGCAGATTCTTTAAGCCATTTCGATAAGTCTTCTGATACAATGTCCAATGGTAAGTCCGCAGTATCTAAGCCGATGGCTCGTTGTTGCGTAGTTGGTTCTTCTTCCGATGAATGCGATTTTGTTTTCACGATGCCCATTTTTTAAAGTTATATTCGTTTTTAATATGGATACAAGACTCTTATCAAGCAAAGATACATTTTTAATTATAAAAAATACCCCCTCAGTATCTAAAACGTTTTAGATACTGAGGGGGTATGAATAATTTCATTAAGGGTGTATCCAAATAATCAAACAAAAATAAGCGAAAAACAATTATATTTCAAAATGCGTTGTTTTACTATAAATTTAATAGAGTTATGTATTGACAATTTTAAGGTACGTTTTCACCGAATTTAGGTGAACATGCTATATCACTTACTTTACTGCGTTTGAAAGAAAGAAGAAATAAATAGCCATATTTTAAAGCAATATGTTAAAAAAATATATAGCACTAATAGCCGATTTAATTTGACTACTTGAAATATAAGCCGATATTTGGTTATCTAAGTAAGAGAAAAACCGAAAGGAATAAAGTAATCATGTTTTAACCATCTTAAATTATGAATATAGCTGTTTTGTTGTTGAAATGTAAAAATGAACCGCGTGTGACTACTTACTTCATAGACCCAATAGCGAAAATATACTTAAACACCTTATTTTATCTGAAAAGGGGCGGCGATACTTTTTTCAAGGGTTGAGCCAGCCGTCGTGAATTTGCAATACACAAGGAACTGTTTTGATTCACCGATGGGGAGGTTGAAATGTACTTTTTTTTCATGAGTGAGGCTATTTGTATTGAGGGAGTCGGTAGGAATGTCGCCTAATGCTTGGGTATTTTCTACGGCTTTTATTTCTTTACCGTTTTGGGCAATGTCTATCAAAGTAATAGCTAAGTTTTGTATATTGCTTTTAAATTTATTCAGAATATTGAGCGTCACTTCTAAGCTGGACGCCGATCCTTTGACGCTTTTGATAGCCATCTCTATGTCACCATCGAAGCCAGTGACTGTTTTTTCGCCGATCAATTTTAAAATAGTCAATCCAGCCGAATCTGTGCGAACAATGCCTTTATTGGCATCAATGATGGCTTGCTCGGCGGCTCTTTTATCTTTCAATTGAGCATTGTTGTGCATGATGCCAAGCGTAAATGCTGCACCGACGACCATAGTAGCTACTATCATGGGTAACCAGCCAGCGTGGTGCCAAGTATCTGGTTTGGAAACATAAAACGTATTCGTTTGTGGGGCGTGGTCTTCATGATCTTCTTGATTGGTCGAAACGTTATTATTTTCTATCACAGCGGAAGTTTTTATTTTAAAATGCATTAGAAATTACGAGCAAAGATAAAAGATATTATTCTATAACACTACAATTTCTCACGCAATATTTATAAAACCAAATCAAAATTCTATCTTTGCGTATATGAAAGAGAAAGTGCTTATTTTAGATTTCGGCTCGCAATATACGCAATTGATTGCCCGCCGTATTAGAGAACTAAATGTCTATTCCGAAATTGTGCCTTACAACAAGATTCCTGATTTGGATGCTTCTATCAAAGCGGTGATACTGAGTGGTAGTCCGTTTTCTGTTTTGGATGATAATGCCTTGAAAGCAGATTTGAGTAAAATCGTCGGCAAGAAACCTGTCTTGGGTATTTGTTATGGTGCGCAATTGACGGCGCAATATTTCGGTGGCACGGTTGGTAAATCCCATAAACGGGAGTATGGCAAGGCGATGTTGAATAATATCTATAAAAAAGATAAATTTTTCAAAGGCATCAAAACAAATTCTCAAGTATGGATGTCGCACAGCGATACAGTGAAAGTGCTGCCTGAAGGTTTTGAATTATTAGCAGATACTGCCGATTTAACTCAAAATACTGAGGGGGGTGGTGCTATCGCTGCTTTTAAAAAGACACCAATAAAAGGGGAAATGCCTTTGTATTGTATCCAATTTCACCCTGAAGTAACGCATAGTTTGGATGGTTTAAAGATTTTGAAAAACTTTGTGATTGATATAGCCGGTTGCAGTGGCGAGTGGACGCCTAAATCTTTTGTAGAGGAAACGGTCGATTCATTGCGTCAAAAGATAGGCGAAGAGCATGTTTTATTGGCATTGTCAGGCGGTGTGGATTCGAGTGTGGCGGCGTTGTTGTTGCATAAAGCGATTGGTAAAAACTTGTTTTGTTTTTTCATAGATAATGGATTGCTGCGTAAAAATGAGTTTGAAGAAGTCATGGATTCGTATCAACACATGGGTTTGAATGTGGAAGGCGTGGATGCCAAGCAAAAATTTTATGATGCCTTGAAAGGCATTTCTGAACCCGAAGCCAAACGCAAAGCCATCGGTCGCTCATTTATAGAAGTTTTTGAAGAAGAATCTGAAAAATTTGAAGACATTCAATGGCTGGCACAAGGCACAATTTATCCTGATGTAATTGAGTCAATCAGTGTTCATGGACCATCCGTGACGATTAAATCTCACCATAATGTAGGCGGTTTGCCTGATAAATTGAAATTAAAGATAGTAGAACCCTTGCGTTTTCTTTTCAAAGACGAAGTGCGCAGAGTAGGCAAAGAGATGGGATTGGCTGAAAATATACTTTATCGGCATCCGTTCCCGGGTCCAGGTTTGGGCATCCGCATATTAGGCGATATTACGCCAGAAAAAGTCCGCCTTTTGCAAGATGCAGACGCCATATATATCAATGGTTTGAAACGGCATGGTCTGTATGATAAAGTTTGGCAAGCAGGCACGATTCTTTTACCTATTTATTCAGTGGGTGTCATGGGCGATGAGCGCACGTACGAACAAGCTGTTGCCCTACGCGCCGTGAATTCAATGGATGGCATGACAGCAGAATGGTCGCGTTTGCCTTATGATTTTTTAGCAGAAATATCGACGGAGATTATCAACAGCGTAAAAGGCATCAACCGCGTGGTATTTGATATTTCAACCAAGCCGCCAGCGACAATTGAGTGGGAATAACAATGATTTTTTAATTTTTTAATTAAAAATTTCACTTATTTTTTAAAATTCCTTAGATTTGTAACACTATGAAAATCTACTATCAAAAACAAACTCACGCATTTATGAAACAAGCCACAATAATGAAATTTAACAACAACATACTGAAGGGGGCACTTTTCCTTGTCGTACTGACTTTAACCACCACTTCTTGCGACCTTTTCAAAAAAGCAGAGACGACTGCCCCAAAAAAAGATAAAAAGAAAGACCAAGACCAAACCAATCCCAATACAGGGAGAGTAGTATTGGTGGATTCCATTCGTTGGAAAGTAGATCCAAGAGCCAAACCGCCCATAACATCTATGGGGCAAATGCCGCCTTCGCCAGTGGTCATAGCTGACGGTACATCTGTCATCACAACGCCTACCACGCCCAGCACAGGTGGCATAGGCACGAAGGAGTCCTATAATTTAACCTTGTTGCTACCTTTCAATTCCGATAAATATACTGCGGGGGTCAACCCACCTAAAGCGCAATTTGCTTTGGATTTTTATGCGGGCGCAAAAATGGCATTTGATACTTTATCAACATTACCCGTGAAATTGAATATTAATGTCATGGATTCAAGAGGCGATTTTAACAGCGTATCCAGCCGGTATGAAGTTTCGAGAGCTGATGTCATTATTGGACCTGTTGAGAAAGATGGCGTTGTATCAGCAGTTGCTTTTTCAAGCCGTAATAATGTAACCGTTGTATCACCCTATTTTCCAACTGGCGAAGTTGATGGGTTTAATCCTAATTTCGTACAAGTGAAACCAAGTTTGAAAATGCATTGCAATAATATAGTGCGGCATATTCAATCTCATTATGGTACTGCGCAAGTAGTTTTAGCAGGGCGGACTAAAGACAATGAAGTGGCGCGTTTCAGTTATTTTGAAGATGCGAACAAAATGTACAGCAATGCAAAATATGAAGAATGGCGTATTGATGATGATTTTAATTTCAATATCGAACCTTATATTGCCAATACAGGCACAACAGTTTTTGTAGTACCTTCTTGGAATGAAGCCTTTGTGACAACATTTTTAAAGAAATTGAATGCATCACCGCGTCGCAATCAAGTAGTGGTGTATGGTATGCCTCAATGGATGGACTTCGATAAATCATTGAATGGCTTGTACGAAGCCTTGAAAGTCCGCGTCAGCAGCTCTACTTACATTGATAATAACAGCCCTGATGTCAAGTATTTTAAAAATAAATTTTTATCAAAATATGGTAAATTACCCAATTCGGATGCCTTTTTAGGCTACGATTGCACCTTATTTATCGGTAGAATGATGATGCAATATGGTTCTAAATTTCCTTACTTTCTGGATAGGGAACAACAATCGGTTTTGCATACTCGCTTTTATTTCAATCC
>JAYTON010000393.1:0-2705 GCA_043747725.1 Saprospiraceae bacterium | reverse complement strand
CATATGGATCCGACCAACCCCTCAGTATTATATGCTGGTATGTGGGAATGTTTTCGCAATAACCACATGATGAGCAGTGGTGGCGAAGGCTCGGGTATGTATAAATCTACGGACGGTGGGAATACTTGGACAAATATCTCTAAGAAACCCGGTTTGCCAGTTGGATTATTAGGTAAAATGGGTATTGCTGTTTCACCGTTCAATGGCAACCGTGTATGGGCTATTATTGAAAATAAAAACGGTGGCTTGTTCCGCAGTGAAGATGCAGGTGAAACATGGACGCGCATCAACAACGATAAAAACCTTTGGCAACGCCCTTGGTATTATTGCGAAATTGAAGCAGATCCGGGTAATAATGATGCTTTGTATGTTCTCAATGTCAATTTTCAATACACCAGCGATGGCGGCAAAACATTCAGACAAATACAAGTTGGTCACGGCGATACGCATGATATTTGGGTGAATCCCAAGAACCCTCAAAACTTCATCCTCGGCGATGATGGTGGTGCAGAAATCACTTACAATCAAGGCAGAACGTTCACTGAATTGGATATTCCAACGTGTCAATTCTATCATATTTCTGTGGACAATGATTTCCCTTACCATCTTTATGGCGCACAGCAGGATAACTCTTCCTTGCGCGTTTCGAGTCGCAATACCGGCGGCCTTGGTGTCAATAGACAGGATTGGGAAGTCGTAGCAGGTGGCGAAAGTGGCTATGTGGTGAGTGACCCGAACAATTCAGACATCAATTATGGTGGCAATTATATGGGTCAAATGGATAAAGGCAATCTAAAAACAGGTCAAACCCAAAACGTATCCCCCAACCCCATTCAATATCTGGGCGATGCCGCCGATGCCATGAAATACCGTTTTCAATGGACATATCCGATTGTCTTCAGTCCGCATGATTCTAAGGTGATTTATGCCACTTCGCAATATGTACATCGCACGATGGATGGCGGACAGAGTTGGGAAGTGATTTCGCCCGTTCTGACGCGCAATGATACGAACACGACTAAGTCAAGCGGCGGACCGATTACTAAAGACAATACAGGTGCTGAAACCTTCTCTACTATTTTCACTTTCGCTGAGTCTTACATTCAAAAAGGTGTCTTTTGGGCAGGAAGCGACGATGGTTGGATGCATATTTCTACTGATGGTGGAAAAAACTGGACTAAATGCGCCATCCCAGGTTTAGGCGATTGGGCAATGATGAGCATCGTAGAAGCTGGAAGATTTGAGGCTGGAACGGCTTACCTGGCAGCCAATAGATATAAGGTGGACGATACCAAGCCTTATTTGTTCAAAACAAAAGATTTTGGTAAAACATGGACTAAAATTACTGAGGGGTTGCCTGAAAACGCCTTCTGTCGAGTGATTCGAGAAGACCCAAATAAAAAAGGCTTACTCTATGCGGGTACTGAAATCGGTATTTTCGTTTCCTTCAATGATGGAGCGAATTGGCAGCCTTTGAACAATAATTTACCTGTCACGCCGATTCATGATTTGCAAATCCAAGCAAGGGAAAAAGACCTTTGCGTAGCCACGCATGGTCGGGCGTTTTGGATTATGGACAATATTGAGCCTCTTTATCAAATCATGGATGACCCCTCAGTAGCGGAGCAAAAAGCGCATCTTTTCGTACCCGAACCCGCTTGGCGTGTAGGTGGTGCAGCCGCTTCATTTGCGAATGATATTCAAATTGGAGAAAATGCACCCAACGGCGTGATGATTAATTACAGCATTAAAGACAAACCTAAAGATGAATTATTGCTCAAATTCACGACTGAAAAAGGCGACTCTATCATCACTTATTCGAGTGTGAAGGATAAAAAAGGGAAGGCTTTAGAAGTGAACAAAGACTTTTATCAAAAAGATAAAATAGAACGCGTCGGTGTAGCGGCGGCTGAATCGGGCATCAATACTTTCGTCTGGGATACCCGTTATCCGGATGCCACCGATACTGAGGGGACACCCGCTATGATGTGGTCTGGTCAAGTAACGGGTCCGAAAGTACCGCCGGGCAAGTACTTCGTGGAGTTAATTATCGGTAAAGAATCCTTTGGAAAACAGCCATTTGAGATTAAAAAAGACCCTCGTGTAGAAGCGACAGTGGATAATATTGCAGAAAGTGTGAAATTCCAGTTGCGCGTGCGTGATAAACTCAGCGAAACGCATAAAGCCGTGAATGATCTCCGCACTATCCGCAAACAAGTAACTGACTATCTCAGCAATGTCCAAGACTCGACTTTTAAGAAAGAAATAGAAGCCATCTCTAAACCCATGTTAGAAAAAATACAAGGCATAGAAGACGAACTCATTCAGCACAAAGCCAAAGCCTTTCAAGACCTTTTGGCTTTGCCAATTAAGTTGAATGATAAGATTGCAGGCTTGGGTTCTGTGGCGGCATCCGCTGATGCGAAGCCGACCAGTCAAGTACAAGAAGCCTATGAGGATTTATCGAAACAAGTGGATGCGCAATTGACTAAATTAGCAAAAGTCATTACGGAAGATATACCTAAATTTAATCAAAAAGCGGAGAGCTTTAAGACGTCGGCTATTAAGTTGAATGGGGTGGTGAAACCTTGATTTTCTTTTAACACCTTTTTTAACACATAGGGACATAGTTCACATAGTTTTTTTAGTTCCTTACAGGATGACATTTTCATAAATCGCATTATTGGTGACAATTTTGGCGGAGG
>JAYTON010000392.1:0-8873 GCA_043747725.1 Saprospiraceae bacterium | reverse complement strand
GGGGTTATACAGAGTTAGTATGCAGATTTGTCCGCACAATAAGCATGGTCATTAAACTAAAGGTAAAAATTTCAAATTATTCTTATCGGTTACTCTGTACAGTAAAAGGTTAGGCTGTGTGTCGTCTTGGAGTGGGTTCGCTTGTTCTCCATATTCTCTATCTTTATATTACAAAATTACAACGCTTACAGCGGTACACCAATCCCCAATATTGGGGAGGTGGGTATTTTTTATTAAAAAAAGTGATTTTTTACTGAGGGGTATAAAAAAAAATCCTTCGCCTTTAATTAGGCGAAGGATTTTGATGTTTTTACTGAGGGGGTAAAGGTTTGGTAGTGTTTTGTGGGAGGTATTTTATATAACGGGCATAATAAAAACCAATGGCTTCAAGCACTTGCTCTATCATCATAATAACATTTTTGATGATAGCCAACTTAAAAAACAATACTTTATCTGTAGCCCGTATTTTATCCCCAGCTAAAAATAAATAAAAACCTATCAAAGCTGTTGAAATTAAGCCTAAACCAATCCAGAAATAAGGGTTTTTAACAATTGGTACTTTTGAAATTTCATTGAAAATAAACCATAAAAAATATAAGGGTATTGCAAAGCAAAAAATAGAGTCTATGGTAGGATTAAATACACCATATGCCCTAAAACCTTCAATAAACAAGTGATTAACCCATGTAGTAGTTAATAATAAAATTATAAGTGGATTTATCCATTTTGTACTCACTCGGTATTTTAATATCTCTTTAAAAAACAAGCCTAAAAAAATAAAATCTTTAGTGAAATACAGGATTGACAAGAAATTAGTATTCCTAATTTCCCATTTTTTTAAAAGAGGTAGTAGCATAGCCTTAAAATTTATAGTAGACCAAGCAAAAATTTCTTCAAAAAAATTCAATAAAAAAGTTAGAAAACAATACCAAAAAAAGATTTTCAAGGATTTGTTTAAGGTTTTCCAGTTAAATATGCCTACTATTACAGGAATTATCATCACTGGAACTAAAATTTTTAGAGACAAAAATAAGAGTCTATTATACTCTGATTCTAATGGTGTCATATTAATTTACTATTCATATTAATTGAGAATGCTATTACTTTATTATTCTATAAATTCCATATTAGTTTCATTACACCTATTCTGGAGGTATTTCCATACCGCCACCACCACCACCTGGGCCAATAACAGGCTGGCGGATATATTCAAAAACATAACTGCCTGGGTGGAAATAAACCTTATAAAGTGTTGAGGTATTACTCATAGTACTACCAATAATGGCACATACAAAATCTTTTTTAAACATTTTAAAAGTATTAACTTTTACATCCTGATTACCAATCCTGATGGTCTTGGGTGTGCCATGATCATCATACATTTTTTCATCTAAAACATAATAATTTTCCGTTTTTTTAACTTTTGTTTCATCGAAAACACCCCACCTTGCCGATACTTTCAAGGGGTCTGAAATGTTTTTAACAATAAAAGCAACTTCCTTGTGTTCCTTTTTTGCTTTTCTGAAAAGGTCTTCAAATTTAGCATTCGTAATTTTGAAAATAATCTGATTATTGTCGTCCCAATAATTGAGGACATTTTGGTCTTCTGATAAACTATCATAAGTAGTATTATCAGTAGCATTACCATCGGGTACAAGAATTGCAGCTTTTCTAAAAATTGCCATAATGTTTAAGTTTATTAATTAATTAATATTTTTTAGAATTATTAGGCATAATAAGATTTGGGGTATTATTGTTAATAGTTTTCCAAATATTATTGATATTATAAGGTTTATATTGGAATACTTTTTTGTTATTTACTTTAAGATTAGTTGTATCAAAAATTGGTACTAAATATTCTTTGCCATTGTACTTAAAACGATAAAACTCATAAAAGCTTTCACTAAAAATGATATGCTCAAATGGGACATTATCCCCTCCCATATTTGAATTATTTAATATCACATCTTTATTGTCAATTTTTACAGTGATAGAAGGTAGATAATCAAATCGCTTTATTTCAACAGGTCTCCACTTACTTTTAACTAATTGCATAACGGTCACTATTGGCACTTCGCCCGTTTGGTCAATTACTTCCACCAAATCATTTTCTCTAAGTGTATCACCGACTCTATGATTCTGAAAATTTGGCAATAAGGTATTAGGCAAAACAAATCGTAAAGGAATTTTTGTATAGCTGAGTGCATTGAATTCGCTAATACTTAGGGTTTTCAAAATGCCATTTTTCATTAATCGCTGGGTACTTTCACTCACTTTATATCTATTTGGATTGCATGAAATTATAGCAGCAGGATTTTTAGGCAGCATATCATAGAAATATTCAAAAATATTTTTATACCTATTGCCGGTAGTTAAGCCCCTTACTACTGCAAAATTGATAAATACCGAAGAATCACCGATGCAAGGTTTCCAAGGGTCAGCTATCATAATAAAAGAATCCGTAGGTGATGAAGGAATCCAATAACCTTTAATGGTAGCAGCATGCCGACCAAAAAACTCAGTATCTGTTGAGTTTCCCTCCACATCAAAAACGGCAACCATTGGTTTACAATTATCTATTTGCTTTGTAAGTCTATCCCAAGTAATCCTTGTAATAAGGTTGCCATTATTAGCTATTGTACTTTTCAACATATAATAATCTAAAACACTTTTGATGTAGTTACCATCCGTTAAAACTATGTCGCTACAAGTAGTACATGGACTTATTGGATATGGGCAGCTACCATTCAAACAGAGTGAATTGCAACAAATAGGATTAGGGTTAACACCTGAAGTATTTGCATATCTTTTAACCAACTTACATTGATTTTGAGGAAATCCATTAAAACTCAATACCATTTCAGAACTTGCTGCCCAGCAAAAAAATTTAGCCACTTGAGGTTTCAATGACACATTTAGCTCTGTTTGCCCATATATATTTGATAATATACAAAGGAATAAGGCAATTTTAAAGATTGGTAGTTTAATCATTAATCGTAAAATTGGTTAAAAAATTAGAAAATACTGAGGGGTCACCCCATCAAACAATCTTCCTCAAAATCGCCTCCCGCACCGCCTCCGAAGCCGAATTAACATGCAGTTTTCTATAAATCTCTTTGATATGGTCACCCACCGTTTCGTAGCCGATGTCCAACTCTACGGCAATCATTTTGCGGGTCATGCCATTGACAATACATTGCAGCACTTCTTTTTGCTTCTTGGTCAAGTCTGCATAATCGGGTTGGGCGCGGACAAATTGATGTTGAAAAAGCCGCATCACTTTTGCCGCTATGCTGGGCGACATATAGCCGCCGCCTTGCCCTACATCGCCCATCGCTTTTTCTACTCTGTCCAATTCATCGGATTTCATAGCATAACCTGAAGCACCCCCGCATATAGCTGCAAATATCTTTTCATCATCGTCGAAGGTGGTCAGCATCATGACGTGCGTATCGGGTGACGCCTTTTTTATTTTTTGCAAGGCATCCAAGCCATTAATACCCGGCATTTGAATATCCATGATGACCACATCAGGTTGATGCTTTCTGACTTGCGAAACTGCATTCTCGGCATCGGCAAAAGTTGCCGCCAGAAATACTTTATCGGAATCTTCAAAATAGCCTTGAAAGCTCTGTCGAAATTGTTTATCGTCTTCAAACATGATTGCCCGTATCATCATTATCATTTCGGTTTTTCAACAAATGTCTAACATAAAAATTGTTCTGCATATCCCCAATATTGGGGAGGTAATTATAGGTAATAGGTGATTATTTACGGGTGATGCGCTCTCATTTTAATTTATGTTCTAACTTAGATTTATATGACGCCATCACCTTTAATATTTTTCTGCTTCGATTTAAATTCTTTCTAATGACATCAGAGGTACCAAGTCAGATTCTCCAAGCAATTCGAGCCAAAACAAGGTTTCATCTGCTTCTTCAACAACAATACACATCTTAGCATACCGTTCTTTTTGAGACCGTGCCCGATTTACGGCTCTATAATTAGCTGCTATTGAAGTACAAGACCGAAGCAATTGTTTACCAATAATATAAATTTCATCGCTTTTTTCCAACTTGAATAGATTTTTAAAGTATTAATCGCTAATGCTTTGGTTCTATTCCTAAATTGTTCATTTATTGAGTTTTCCATAAAATATGTTTAGTATGTTTAGATTAGTTAAAAAATCCCATCACAGCTCATCACCTATCGCTCATCACCTATAATTCCGGTATCAACATCGAAATCACCGTCCCTACTGAGGGGGTACTCTTTATATCAAACTCAATAAAACTCTCTTCGGCGCGGCGACGGTAGTTTTTCAAACCATTGCCATCGTAATTATCGGCTATATTGAAGCCTTTGCCATTGTCTGCTATGGTCAATCGGATACCTTCTTTCTCGCGTTTCATGCTGATATTGGCTTTGGTGGCGTCCGAATGTTTAGCGATATTATTGACGGCTTCTTTGAAAATCATATAGACATTTTGGCGTTGTTTCATGCTGATTTTGAAAGGTTTGGTCATATCCACTTCATTGTGAATGGTGCAGAGAATATCGCGGTCTTGCAAAATTTGGTAGGCAAAGGAGCTCATACGGTCAAATACGCGATCAAACGAATCATTCTCAGGGTTGATTGACCAAACCGTGTCGCGCAAATTGCGATTCGTTTGGTCGGTAGCAGTTTTCATGCGCTCTAAAGTGTCGGCGACTTCGGGCGAATTTTTACTCAAGCGTTTTTGAATAGTGCGGATAGAAATACCGATGCTGCTCAAAGTTGCGCCCACTTCATCGTGTAAATCAGCTGCAATATGGTTGCGAATGGTTTGTACTTTCAGCTTTTGGCGCAAGTTGTAGATATTCCAAAAATATGTAATTGCTCCAGCTATCAACAAACCATAAAGCAAAAGGGAGGGATAAAACCACCACTCTTCATCAAGCGACCGCTCGACATGGACTTTGCTGATCACTTTAATCGTATCATTATTGAATTTTACCCAAAACTTGTAATCACCTCCTTTCAAACGCGTGTATCGAGTGATTGGATACTTTGTTTTTTTAATGCCATTATCAAATCCTTCGAGGCAATATGTATAAATATCGGAATCTTTTTGTGCAGCGGGTGGTGAAAATTCAAAAACGAGGTCTTGCTCTAAAGCTTTAACATTCAAAGTAGTAACATCTGCAGCCGGTTTGTCATTGATTAATACTTGCTTAATCATTAAAGTGGCTGTATCCTGCGAGTTGGCAAGCATGGACAGAGGAAATGCAAGCAAAAGGAACAATACAATGAGTATTTTCATAATGTAGGTTAACTGTTTTTTGCATAGTTTGTAAGTTATAAAGTTAGAAAAGAATTGTTATATCAACAAATTTATAAGTTAAAATCTAAATAAGTTTTTTATTTTTATATGAAAAATATGGTGCGAAACGCATCATCAAGCTCTGCATGACTGAGGGGGGAGGTAGTGAGAGGTAAGATGCTAATAAAATAACTTAAATTAAAAAAGACCGTAATACTATTTGAACGTTTAGTTAAATACTGGCTTAATTGAAAATCACTTTTATTTTTTAATTGTTTAATTGCTGAAGCAAGTATATTCGTTTTATCAGTTTTTAAGTTTATTTCAAACATGTATAAAAATGAGGCGCAGAAGATTCGCCTTTAAAATATGGATAAACCACTTATATTATTTGATGGGGTATGCAATTTATGCAATGGCTCGGTCCAGTTTATCATCAACAATGACCCAGACGGTTATTTTCGTTTTGCATCCTTGCAGTCTGACAAAGGACAAGCTATTTTGAAACACCTCGGCATGAAAACTGATGATTTCGATACATTTATTTTTGTAGAAAACGGCAAAGCCTTTACGAAATCAACGGGCGTTTTAAATGTTATCAAGCATTTCAAAAACTTTTATAGATTTTTTTATTTTTTAATAATTTTACCTACACCTATTAGAGATTTTTTTTATACCTTTGTAGCACGAAACCGCTATCAATTTTTTGGAAAGAAGGAACAATGTATGATACCAACTCCCGAGCTTAAAGCTCGATTTCTGAGCTAAAACTCACTTCGGTACGAGCCCTACAATTTTTGTAAAATCTAATGAGATTCATCGCATCCGTTTTTTTCCTTAGGGGATGTTGAGCCTGGACACAATTTATACGTTAAAAACACTGTTTTTTAACATTTTTTCAAGGAAAAATCCCGATTTTATCAAAGCAGCACTATTTTTTGTAAATAAAAATTCATCGTCAAGTATGAAGCACCTATTAACCGGGACGCTCTTCCTATTGTTTTTATGTTCAGACATAAAAGCTAATCGTAATGTATTGAATTTCAATTCAGCAGATAATCTTGCGTTGAATACCCCTCAGTATATTGCCGAAAATATGGAGTCTCTTGTGGCTTACGGTCAAGCTAATACGCAATCGGAGCTTGAAATGACGCGGTTTTTGTTTGTTTGGTTGGCTCAAAATATTCATTATGATTCGTCGGAATTGTATGCCCTCAAACGCACCACTTCCAAGCAATTATCAGATACGGTCTTTCATTATCGCAAAGGAATTTGCAGAGGTTATGCCGATTTGTTGACTTTGCTTTGTCAAAAAGCTGGTATTTATGCGCGTACGGTGACAGGTTACGCCAAATCGTCGGGCGATAAAGCAGATTCTTCCGATTTTCACGCTTGGAATACTATCAGAGTAGCCGGTCACTGGTATCTTTTTGATGTGACTTGGGCATCCAATTATCTCGAACGCACTAAAGAAGTTGACACGCGATTTGATCAATATTTTCTACAAAATAGTGAAAATTTTACCAAAAGACACTTTCCTTTCGACCCCATTTGGCAATTGAATAATCAAATTATCCCGCGCTATTTCTTTTTTAGCGATACCACTATGAATTGGGTGGCGTCCAATTATTTTACCGATTTTAATAAAATTTTGGAAGAAGAATCTACCTTGTCGCCTATAGAACAAAACCTTAAAAGTTTTGAACGAGCTGTGGCTTTCATTCCCCAAGAAAAGCGGTTACACGATGCTTTGAACTATTACAAATCGGAAAAAGCCCATGATTTATTTGAAAAAGCCAATGTTTTATTGGATAAATTCAGGAATAAAAGTGATGCCGAATTGAGGAAATGGAAGCCAAATGACTATCAAAATATGATTGCAGACGCTCAAGAAGCGAAGGGTTATTTGGAAAAAACGATGCAAATCTATGAGTCTATGACTTATATTATTGAAAATGAAGACACCAAATCAATGAAATCAAACATGGTTTCTATTCATAAAAATAGAGATTTGACGGATAAACTGATTGATTATCTACAAGATATAGTATCGGGCACCAAACAGTTGCCGATAGCAAGAGTCAACAAACGAAAGTAACTATCACGAGAATTCTTCTTTAGAAAACATCAAAAAAAAACCAACTAAAGTTCTATTTTTGCCATCCTACTGAGGGTGGCATTTTTTTTTATGATTTATATAATTATACAGAATTATACAGATTAATATTGAAACATACTTTTTATACAGATTCATATTTACCTAAATTAACTAGGAATGACTTATCGCAAATTTATTTATTTTTATTGCTTTGTTTTTTTACTCACCCATACAGCTTGCCGAACAGAAAAAGCGAAGACGGAAATTCAACTTTCGGTTTTAAATAAAGTCTTGCTTTTGGATAGTCTTTCAGCTTCCCGAACGATTGTAAAAGATGATTTGGAGCATTTTTTTGATAATATCACGCTCATTGATATAATGATTCAAATGCATAAAGATTACCCACTCAATACAAATCGCGATTCAGTAGTGGCGGATTATAAGAAATTTATACAAACCGACGTGCTGGATTTTACAAGAGAAGAAGCAGATTATATAGCTAAAATCATGGCGGAGGCTTTTGAACTGTGTCAAAAAGCACAATTTCAGCACTTCCCGGAAGAGATAAAACTTATCAAAACGCACGGGAAGCATTACGGCGAGGACACTTACTATACGCGTGAAAATGTGATTGTGATTCCGAAACAGGCTTTGAAAAAGAAGGATGATGATGTTTTTTTGAAGGTGATTTTACATGAAATTTCGCACATCGTCACCCGCTTCAATCCTACTTTGAAAACGGAATTGTATGCGGCTATTGGCTTTCAAAAACTCTCTTTACCTTTGATGATGAACGATTCACTGCGTCAGAGGCTTTTGACCAATCCGGACGGGCATGAATTGACATGGGCAACCCAATTAACGACGGCGGATGGTAAAAACGTACAAGCTATACCGCTTATTTATGCCAATGAAACGGGTTATAAAAAAAATAAAACAGCGTTTTTTGAATATTTAGGTTTTAATTATTTTGAGATAGATTCAACCTCAGATGGTCAATATTTAAATGTACAAACCACTGGTAATCAACAGAAAAGCACGCTCAATGTCATTGCGAGGGACGAAGCAACCCAGGGAATCAACGATTTATTTCATCAAAAATTGAATACAGATTACATCATTCATCCTGATGAAATCGTTGCTGATAATTTTTCAATTTTGATGTTCTCCATGAAAAATCCAAAGAGTTTGGAAGCTTATACTGAGGGGGGGCGGCAGCTGTTAGATACAGTTAAGAACGTTTTGAACAAGTGAAAAAAAAGGGCAATAGGCGATGGGTAATAGGTAATCATGTGCAATGCAGCTAATAATTTCAATTAATGGGTAACAACTATGAATCAATTTAGAAAATATATCGGTCTGGTATTGCTGTTTGCATTTCTGACTTTACTCTCTCAAATTGGGGGCTTGGTCTTGCTTGCCTGTGTGCCTGTTTTCAATATTATCAATCAAAAAATAGACAAAAGAATTGG
>JAYTON010000391.1:0-4102 GCA_043747725.1 Saprospiraceae bacterium | reverse complement strand
AAAAAAAGTCCTTCATTTTAAAATAATGAAAATATCCAACGAGACTAAAATCGGTCTATTCGCAACCCTCACAATTGCTGCTGCCTTTTGGGGGTATTTGTTTTTAAAAGGGCAAAGTCTTTTCAGCCGCTCAGTCACGCTTTATGCGGAGTTTACAGATGCTCAACAAATCAATAAATCTTCCCCCATTTATTTTCATGGTATTGAAGTAGGAACAGTTCAAGATTTCTTTTTCAAACCTGATGATGTGACGAAGGTCAATCTTGTTTTGAATTTTAAAAAAAATCCGGGTATTCCTAAAAATGCAAAGGTTGTATTATTTAGTAATGGACTTTTAGGTGGAAAAGCACTCAATCTTGAGTTTGCAAAGCCTTGCACCACAGGCGATTGCGCTGAAAATTGGACATATATTAAAGGCGAAACGATGGGTGCATTGGAGGCCATGATTGGCAAACCTGAGTCCTTCGATCCATATGTGGATAAAGCAACAAAAGGGTTGAATACCATTTTTGATTCGCTGTCTTTGAGCCTTAAAAATCCTGACAATGAAGTAGGTAAAAGCCTGCGTGATATTCAAATTACCTTGATCAATCTCCGCCAAACGACGCTGGTTTTAAGTAAATTGATGGCAGCTTCGTCTGGTAGCCTCAATGCCTCCATGAAAAATGTAGAGTCCATTACAAGCAATTTGAAAGCCAATAATGATAAAATTGCGGGTTTATTCAGCAATTTGAATGATGTCGCATTGAAAGCCAATACCGTAGATTTTGGTAATATCAATAAGGCGACTGAGGGGGTCAGCGAAAGTATTCTTGAATTAAAAAACACGTTGAATGAAACTAAAGCCGGCTTGAATCAGTTGACAACGACCATAAAAAATGTCAACTCAGGTCAGGGTACACTCGGTAAGTTGGCGACTAACGACAGCGTTTATTATAGCCTCAATATGACTCTATTGCAAACGCAGGCTTTGATGCAAGATCTCAGATTGAATCCAAAACGGTATGTGAATCTCAATCCTTTTAGAAAATATAAACCTTATAAAGTGCCTTCGCAAGACCCATTGATGGACACTTTAGAAATGCGTTACAATAATTATTTAATTAAGAAAAAATAATTTCTGAGATTAATATAAAACGTTATAGGTTTGCACAACTTATAACGTTTTTTATTGATGAAAAAAGCCATCCGCACAGAATATGCTGAAAAAGGCGTTGAGGAATATTACAAAACGCACGCTGATGTGTACGAGAACCCCCATTTTCCGTACATCAAATCTCTATTACAGCAAAATCAGCATCGGATTGATTATGCGCAGGTGCTTGACTTTAGTTGCGGCGGCGGTGAAGTGACCCTAATTTTATCCGAATTGACACTTTCTGATAAAGACAGCAGTCCTAAAAAAAAGGATAACCGATTTTTAGGTTGCGACCCTTTTACATTCAAGTTGTATGAAAAAAATACAGGTTATCGGTGTTTACCCCTCAGTTTTGAAGATGTGATAAAAAGTAAAATGACTCTGTTGGTTGCTTCGTATCCTCGCAATGACAATGACCCTTTTTCAGCCATTATTTGCAGTTTTGGCATGCACCTTTGCCCTGATAAACAGTTGTATTCGTTAGTCTATCAACTGTTTATGTATTCAAAAAATATTATCATTATTACACCTCATAAGCGACCTCAATTAGAAAAACTCAGCGGCGTAGAATTAGTTTTCGATGATTTTGTTTTGACAGACAGAGGGAAAAAAGTATTTTTAAAAAGTTATCAATTAAGTTAAACAAACATAAAATGGATTTAAATCAAATACCTCAAATAAAGCACCTCGATAGCGGCAATTTTTTCCTCATCGCCGGACCTTGCGCTATTGAAAGTGAAGATATAGCGTTTGAAATTGCGGAGAAAATCAGTAAAATATGCGACAATTTGCAAATTCCTTACATTTTCAAAGGCTCATACCGCAAAGCCAATCGCTCCCGAATTGACTCATTTACAGGCATCGGCGATGAAAAAGCCTTGGAAATATTGGCTAAAGTTGCCTCCGCTTTTAGATTGCCGACTACAACCGACATCCACGCCGACGACGAAGCGGCGATGGCTGCAGAATATGTAGATGTGCTGCAAATCCCCGCTTTCCTTTGCCGTCAAACCAGCCTTTTAGTGGCGGCAGCGAATACAGGCAAAACAGTCAATATCAAAAAAGGGCAATTTGCATCAAGCGAAACGATGGCTCATGCCATGCAAAAGGTTTTGGATAGCGGCAATAAGAAAGTAATGTTGACTGAGCGCGGCAATACTTTTGGCTATCAAGATTTGGTCGTGGATTATCGCAATATTCCTGAAATGCAGCAGATGGGCGCGACGGTTATTATGGATTGTACGCATTCGCTCCAACAGCCCAATTCGAAAACAGGCGTTACGGGCGGCAAACCTGCTTTGATTGAAACTGTTGCTCGCGCAGCAATTGCCGTTGGCGTTGACGGTCTATTTATCGAAACGCATCCCGACCCCTCAGTAGCGAAGAGCGATGGGGCGAATATGCTGCCTTTGAAACAACTGGAATCCCTATTAGAACGCTTGGTGAAAATCAGGAAGGCAATATTATAAGCATATCTCAACACCTCATGCGAATTTCATTTAGTCGTTGCTGTGCCTCTTGTATTTTGTACAGAGAGTCGGAGTAATCAATAATATTCCATACAATAATTCTATCATTATCGCCCCATTCTACACGCATAAATGAACAGTCGAAAATACCATCAAGAGTATTGGTGATGGAAGATATACGCGGTAGAAAAATCTCAGGGCTACTCAATTCGAGCAATTGAATAACAGCGAAAAGGCTATTTATAAAATCTGACCACTCAGCAGCCGGATAATGCTTGAGGTGAAGCGTTGAAAATATAGTATCCGTACTTTCTAAAATATAACCATGCCAATCCATGAGGATTTGTTGATGGGTGCTTTTGCGTTTTTTCTCACTTTTTGTTTGAGTACTATTCATTATGCATTGGGTGTTCGGTGTAATAAGCGTTTGCCCATTTCAATAAATAATTCTTCTACATTTTCGCCTGTTTTTGCACTGGTTGAATAGTCAAACGGGCGAGGTAATTCCTGACAAATCTTTTCTAATTGTTCCTCTGTTACAAGATCTTTTTTGTTGGCAACTATAATGATAGTACCGTTAGGAAGTAAGTCCCTTAAAAACTGAATATCGGATTCAAGATTCATGAAAGTGAGCGGGCGGCTCAAATCCATGACATATATAATACCACTGGCACCTAAAAAATAGGAAGCGGGCACTTTATCCTGCGATACTTCACCGGCAATATCCCAAACCATCATTGAAATAGATTCGTCATCTATTTGAATCGTTTTATTATTGACTTTAACTCCAATAGTTGTCAAATACTTATCACTGAATTGTTGATAAATAAATCGGTTGAATAAAGACGTTTTTCCAACGCCAAAACTACCCGTTAGGATGATTTTTTTACTAATCATTAGTTGAAAATTAATTGGTCTTTTGCTTAAAACGCATAATCTGCACATTATTTCTTTGTGGCAAAATGAAATGCTCTTCAAGCAATTGTGAGATGTGGCTTTGCGTTTCATCAGTTACGTCAGCAACTCGTAGGTCATCGGTTTTATCAATAAACTCAACAATCTGACCCCTCAGTATTTCCGATTCTGAGGTTGAAACAGTGCCACTCAAAGCCAAAGCAAAATAATAAAACGGGTAATTTTGTAGTAAAATGCGATAAGTGCCATATTGAATCATTTCCAAATCCTCATTATCGCGTTCAAAAGCATCCTCCACAAATGATTTGATAGCTGTCAACATACCTGCTACAACATCCCGATTCACAGAGGGAAAAAGGGCGGCACTGCCAAACATCAAGCCTGAATCACGCTCTATCACGAATATTTCTTCCACTATTGGCTTATCTGCTGCTGCCAATAGCACATCAGACGTTTTTACGCCCAATACACGATTTTTAATGTGCTTAACAAATCCCTGTCGTGAAAAAATGCCATTTATTTGAGCATCAATACTCTCTTTCAATTGCTGCATCTGAAGATTGACAAATTTAGTAATCAT
>JAYTON010000390.1:0-3211 GCA_043747725.1 Saprospiraceae bacterium | reverse complement strand
TTGTTATTGAATACTGAGGGGTATTTAAATTAAATTCAAATAGCTCAAAATACCCTTCGCCCCATCTTTCCCCGCTTGCACCGCATCCACCACTTCTTTACCACCATTCACACAATCACCACCTGAAAAAACGCCGTTCAAATTCGTTGAGCCATCTGTATTTATGGTGATTTTACCATTTTTATGAAGCAAATTGGCTTGTTTGACGATATTTTCAAACGGAATTTGCCCAGCTGCTTTGATAACCATATCCACATCAAGCGTCAGTGTTTCGCCTGTTTGTATTGGTGCGCGCCTGCCCGAAACATCGGGTTCACCAAGCGACATTTTATGACAAATCAACTTTTCTACCTTGCCATTTGAGCCAATTATCTCTTTAGGTGCTGCTAAAAAAACGAAATTACAACCATCTAAACGGGCAATATCCACCTCTGCATCAGTGCAAGGCTTTTCTTTTTCAGTGCGCCGATAGACGATTATCACCTCCGATGCACCGAGCCGTTTGGATTGCGTAGCCGCATCAATAGCCGTCATACCCAAACCAATAACCGCCACTTTATCGCCAACGGCAATTTTACTGAGGGGGGTCGTCCGAATATCATAAATGAACTGAATAGCATCTACAACGCCTTCTAAATGCTCCCCTTCAATGTCCAATGACCGCGCTACGCCAACACCTATGCCTAAAAAAACAGCATCAAAATCCTGTTGTAAATGGTCTAAAAATATGTTTTTCCCAAGCGTTTGATTGTATTTTATGGTAATACCGCCGATTGAGACAATCCATTCCACTTCATCTTCACAAAACTGCGGGGTCACTTTGTAACCTGCTACACCATAAGTCATCAAGCCGCCGCTTTTGCTTTCCTTTTCAAAAACAGTCACCTCCACACCTTCGAGCGCAAGGGCATGAGCGCACGCCAAACCTGCGGGACCCGCTCCTACTACCGCTACTTTTTTACCATTCAAAGGCTTGCGTTGGTAAAGATGCCATTTTTCAGCAATGGCTTTTTCAGTAGAATATCGCTGCAATTTGGCAATTTCAATGGGTTTTTCATTCATTAAATTATAAACACACGCCCCTTCACACAACTTTTCAACTGGACAGACTCGTGAACAACCGGCACCCATAATATTAGAATCAAAAATAGTTTTAGCAGAACCTTTCACATTATCCGTTGAAATTTGGCGGATAAACATCGGCACATCAATACTCGTCGGACAGGATTTCATGCATGGTGCGTCGTAGCAAAATATGCAACGATTCGCTTCGATAATCGCCCCGTCCTTGGTTTCAAACGGTGGGTGTATGTCGGCGAAGTTTTGGAGATATTCTTCGGTGGTTAGGCGGTTGTTTTTTATCATTGATTATAAATAATATTTAATGTCCAAAATACTGAGGAGTGTCTTTCATCGCTTACTCAAAGCCATTTTCAAACCCATCAATATAAAAACAAGGCCTGACAATTTATTAAGCCAAAAGCCCGTTTGACTACTGTTTTTCAATTTTGATGAAATAATAACAGAAAAAACTGTCAAAAAGAAAAACCATAATATACCCATCATGGCATATATCAAACCCAAAATGATGAACGGCAACGGGTTATTTAATGCCTCAAAACGAATGAATTGAGGAAAAAACGAAATGAAAAACAAAGCTACTTTCGGATTCAATACATTGGTAATAATGCCCGACATAAAATTTTGTTTCGCCGATTTCTCTTCTAAAATGCTATCAAAATTAAGCGGACTTTGCTTTTCTCTCATTTTTGAAATACCCAAATAAAAGAGATAAAGTGCGCCCATATATTTGATAATAGTGAAAGCCATAGCCGAGTTTGCCACAATCATAGAAACCCCTAAAGCAGCTAAAAGAGTATGCACTAAAATACCTGTATTGATACCCAAAGTCGCATAAAGTCCTGCCTTTTTACCTTGTGATAAAGCAGTATTTAAAATATAGACCGTATCAATACCTGGTGTCATTATAAAAATGAAGGCGGTTATGATGAAAGCCCAAAAGTTTTCGATGCCCATAATTTTCTATAATTCAGTCATTTTTTCATACGTTTCAGGGCGTCTATCTCTAAAAAATTGCCAAACGGAGCGCACTTGGTCAATCATATCCAAGTCAAATTCTGAAACCAGCAATTCATCATTATCCTCTGAAGCCTGTGCAAAAATCTCTCCGCGTGGATTAACAAAGTAGGATGAGCCGTAAAATTTTCCGATATTCCACGGTGCTTCTGTTCCTACACGATTGATGCAACCCATGAAATAACCATTTGCCGCAGCATGAGCTGGTTGCTCCAATCGCCATAAATATTGCGATAAACCTGCCACGGTTGCAGAAGGATTATAGACAATTTCAGCCCCATTCAAGCCTAAAATGCGCGCGCCTTCGGGAAAATGACGGTCGTAGCAGATATAAACGCCGATTTTACAATATTTTGTTTGAAAAACGGGATACCCCAAATTCCCCGGTTTGAAAAAGAATTTTTCATAAAAACCCGATGTTTGAGGGATATGATTTTTACGGTATTTACCCAATATCGAACCATCTGCATCAATAACAACGGCTGTGTTGTACAACATGCCCGATTGCTCTTTTTCATAAATCGGGACAATAATGACCATTGCATATTTTTTTGCTAACTCTTGCATCAAATCAGTCGTGGCATTAGGAATCGGTTGCGCCGAAGCATACCACGCAGGGCTTTGACCAGGACAGAAGTAAGGCGTGTTGAAAATCTCTTGCAAACAGAGAATTTGAACGCCTTGCTTCCCCGCTTCTTCGATGTATGGAATGTGCTTATCAAGCATGGCTTGCATGATTTCTTCAATAGTGCCTTCGCCCTCCGTTTTTGGAAGTGACATTTGGATGAGACCGGATTTGATTATTCTTGGCATACACTTTTGGTTTTAGATGATAAAATATACTCTTTATACTGAGGGGGTGTCATTTTGTTCTTTTAATTTTGTTTTCTTTTTCCATTTTTTAAATCTTATCTGAAACCTTGCCCCGCTTGATAAACTGACCATATCCTTTCTCAACCAAACAGTCATTATTATCAATCGCGACACACCCCCTCAGTAGAACGGTCTCGACTTTACCTTGTACCTTCCAACCTTCATAAGCTGAATAATCCGTATTCATATGGTGAGTCTTGGCAGAGAGTTCGTGCTTAGTTTTAGGGTTAAAAATCACAAT
>JAYTON010000389.1:0-1779 GCA_043747725.1 Saprospiraceae bacterium | reverse complement strand
TTTCATTTTCTGTTCGCATTTTAACGCTCTGCAAAGGAGTTTATTTTATTGATTATTAATTTTAGTTTAAAATTTAACTAAAATTAAAACTCTTTCCACATTTATATATGCGTCTGAATACGACAAAAATATTGTTTTATTTTAAAAGTGTTTACTAACCAAAATAGTATAGGCTTCTTTAGTTCCCCAATCTTATGCCAAACTCTTGACTTTTTATTTTAATTTCAAACGAATGGTGAAAATGAGGCTAATAAAAATGAGCACGATGCCTAAAAAGCTTAAAAAAGTATAAGTTTCCCCAAACCATAAATAACCAATGATAATAGCGAAAACAGCTTCTAAGTATTTAAATTGCGCTAAATAATTGGCATCTTCTTTTTCTTGAAAGGCTTTGGTCATATATATTTGAGCGATAAAACCAAAAAAACCGACGCCTAAAAATACCCAACTATCTTCTACACTTGGTGTTACCCAATAAGGAATCATCAAAACGGCGGATATAAGACTGGCAATGAACATAAAATAAAAGACCACTGTATAAGGATGGTCATCATTCCCGATTTGCCGAAGGATGATGTACAATAATCCCGCAGATACGGCTGATATGAGCGCAATGAATAAATCCATCAAAGCAATGCGGTCATCAAATCCTTTCAAAAATGTAATGCCGATAAATGCTATTAAAATATAGACCCATTGGATTGATTTTATTTTTTCGTTCAACATTGCCCCTGCAAATAAGGCTGTGAAAACAGGTGATAAATACTTGATGGTAACAGAACTGCCCAAAGGCATTCGAGGTAAAACATAAAAGAATGCAAACATTGAAATAGACCCTACTATGCTCCGTATCAATATCATTTTTACATTTTTAATCGCAAAAGGGATTCGATTTTTAAGCATAAAAAACACGCAAAATATAGCTGTGATGAATGAGCGAAAAAACGTCTGTTCGATGGTGGGGATACGATCTTGGGGTAAATATTTGATTAAACCTTGCATAACCGTAAAGCAAAGTGTACTAATCACCATATACTTGACCCCCTCAGTAAAATGGAGTTTGGTGGCACTATTTACGCTCGTAAAAAATTGCTTTATCATAAAACCCTTTTAATCAACACTAAAAATATGGCAAATAGTAAAAGCCGCCGTTACTCAATTTGTAATGGCGGCTTTTATTAAACACTCAAATGTAAATAAAATTATTACCTAAATATCTGAAAACAATCACTTATATCCACTCTTTTACCTGCTCCCGGATCAAGATTGAGCGTCAAGGATATTTCATGAGAGCCCGCTGTTCTGCCTGAAAGCGTGCCGATGGTATAATCAAAACTGTAACCGATTTTAAAATAATCTTGCTTGAATCCCATCATTAATACAACCGATTCAGGATTCGTATAAGCATGTCGATACCAACCGCCGACAATAATAGGTCCCAAGCCCGCATATGTACCCACCATTAATTGAGCAAAATCACCTTGTTTCACGAACATCACTGTGGGTGCAATAAAATTAGAAGGGCTATAACGAGTCGCTTTTTTGAGTGTAAACTCGTAACCTGCATGGGCAGTTAAGCGCATGGGTAAACCTATTTTTAAATTTTGATTCACATTCAAAAAGCCTTCATTGGGTGTCGCCAAATGTTTTGCTACCAAGCCGCCATGAAATCCAGCACCATAAACCAATATGCCCGTTGATATATCGAACAAGGTATTGTTAGTTTTGGCAGGGCGTATTTCAGATGAAGGTCGGACTGAACCATCGGGATTGGTTGGC
>JAYTON010000388.1:0-5238 GCA_043747725.1 Saprospiraceae bacterium | reverse complement strand
AGGGGAAAAGACTTATATCGGTGCAGCATTTCCAAGTGCTTGTGGTAAAACAAATTTCTCTATGTTGATTCCACCGAAAGAATTGGACGGTTGGAAAATCACGACTGTGGGTGACGATATTGCTTGGATAAAGCCTCGCGCGGATGGCAGATTGTATGCCATTAATCCCGAAGCAGGGTATTTTGGCGTGGCTCCAGGCACTAATATGAAAACCAATCCCAATGCAATGGTGACTATTAGGGAAAATACCATTTTTACGAATGTAGCTATCACATCTGATGGTGATGTTTGGTGGGAAGGCATGACTAAGGCGATTCCCGAAGGGATGACCGATTGGACGGGCAAACCTTACGACCCTAAAAGCGGTAAACCGGCTGCTCATCCCAATTCTCGTTTCACCACGCCAGCTCATCAAAATCCAGTTATTGACCCCAAATGGGAAAATACTGAGGGGGTACGGATTCGAGCATTTATTTTCGGCGGACGACGTAGTACGACTGTTCCGTTAGTTTATCAAGCATTTAATTGGAATTTTGGCGTATATATGGCTTCAACAATGGGTTCGGAGACAACCGCCGCGGCTTTTGGCGAGCAAGGTAAAGTGCGCCGTGACCCGTTTGCTATGTTGCCGTTCTGTGGTTATCATATGGCAGATTATTTCAATCATTGGTTGCAATTTGGGCGTGAATTGCAAAGCCCACCGCGTATTTTTGGCGTCAATTGGTTTAGGAAAGATGACGATGGCAACTTCCTTTGGCCCGGGTTCAGCGAAAATATGCGTGTTCTGAAATGGATAATTGAGCGGGTGCGCGGTCGAGTGGGTGCTGTAGAAAGTCCTGTTGGTTGGATGCCGCGCTATGAAAATATGGACTGGACGGGTTCTGATTTTACAAAAGAACAATTTGATGAAATCATGGGCATTGACAGTGAAGATTGGAAAAAAGAATTGCTCGCCCATCAAGAGTTGTTCGAGCGCATGTATGATGTGTTGCCGAAAGAATATCTATTTATGCGACAATTGCTACTATCAGGTTTGTGGCGGTCGCCTGCACAATGGAATTTAGCGGCGGAAGAAGCGTAAAAAATGATGAGTGATAAATGATAAATGATGAATTTGCGATTGGAAAGTGTTGATTTTCAATGCTTTATAGTTTTAAATTTATGATTTTCTTAAAACTTAAAAGCCATTCAGAGTGTTTCTGAGTGGCTTTTCTTATTTTCGTCATCTTTGTTTCCATTAAAAATTAAACTCAATTTTGATAAAAAAAATACTCATTAAACGGTTTGAAAATCTGCAATCTTCTTCTTTTGGAGAAGAAAATATAATCGGAATTGAAGACTCAATTGCTATTGAAGAGCCGCTTGAAATACGGATTGGCTATGGTACGGCGTCTAATCGGCAACGCAAACCGATAGCTGTGACGATGCGAACACCCGGTCAGGATTTTGAATTGGCACTCGGCTTCCTTTATACTGAGGGGGTGATTTTTTCAAAAAATGATGTCAAAAGCATTCGATTTGTAGCAGAAAATGTTGTCTTAGTGGATTTAAATGAAAATGTTGTTTTTGACTTAGACAAATTAAATAGGAATTTCTATACCACTTCAAGTTGTGGTGTCTGTGGCAAAGCATCGTTGGAAGCTGTTTCAACAACCACTCGTTTTCTCTTACAAAAAGGCTTTCCAAAAGTTTCTAAAAAAATATTATCAGGATTACCTGAAAAGCTGCTTGCAGTACAGCAGTCTTTTAATCAGACGGGCGGCGTTCATGCTTCTGTTTTATTTTATACTGAGGGAGTAGCCTTGGAAATATATGAAGATGTCGGGCGGCATAATGCCTTGGATAAGCTCATTGGTTGGGCATTTCAGCAAGATATTTTACCTTTGAAAAACCATATCCTTTTGGTGAGTGGTCGAGCGAGTTTTGAATTGATTCAAAAAGCCTCGATGGCGGGCATTCCGATAGTGGCGGCAGTGGGGGCGCCTTCGAGTTTAGCGGTAGAATTGGCAGAAGAAAATGGGATGACCTTGATTGGTTTTTTGAAAAAAGATACATTTAATGTTTATACAGGATTTGAAAGAGTAGAAATATGAAACTAAGAATAGAAGGCAATAGTATCCGTTTAAGAGTCAAAAAATCGGACTTAAATCGACTCCATACTGAGGGGGTCGTGCATGAAATGGTCTCTTTTATCAAAGGGTTTAATTTTCATTATGAGCTCAAAATGGATGAGAAAGCGTCGAATATTGACGCTGTTTTTACCCATTCAACCATCATCATTTCTATACCACTCAGTATAGCCAATGCATGGATAAATTCAGAAACTGTCGGCTTAGAAAATACGCTTGAGAACGGGTTGTTTATCTTAATTGAAAAGGATTTTCCTTGTAAAACGAGAGAAAATGAAGATAAAGATGATACTTTTCAGGAGTTGATGGAGAATGATGACCCTGCAATTTGTTAATAGGTTTTATACAAAACTAACTGTTTTATAGGTGTTTTCAACAAATAAAAACATGGAAAATAAAAACCACAATATAGTTGTCATAGAAAAAGATGTTCAAGCCCTCACGCCTGAGCGGTTTACGGGTTTAAAAATCGGCAGCCGAGATTATAAAGCCGTAGGCATACCGGCTATTTTATCGTCATTGCACCATGCTTGGAAGTGGATGAAACCTCAAAATGCGGTGAAAACGATGTTTAAAATCAATCAAAAAGGCGGTTTTGATTGCCCGGGCTGCGCTTGGCCCGATCCTGATGATGAGCGATCGGGTATAGGAGAGTATTGTGAAAATGGTATGAAAGCCATATCAGAAGAAGCTCAAAATAAGGTGATTGGAGGTGATTTCTTTAAAAAACACAGCGTTTCTGAGTTATCCAATTGGTCTGATTATGAATTGGGTAAAAGCGGACGCATCGGCGAGCCGCTTGTACTGAGGGGTAGTCATTACGAGCCGATTTCATGGGAAAATGCCTTCTCCATGATTGCCGATGAACTCAATGCTTTGGCTTCTCCGAATGAAGCTATTTTTTATACTTCGGGCAGGACGAGTAATGAAGCGGCATTTATGTATCAGCTTTTTGTACGGCAATTTGGCACTAATAATATGCCTGATTGCTCCAATATGTGCCATGAATCAAGTGGCAAAGGCTTGTCGGATACCGTAGGCATTGGTAAAGGGTCGGTGACTTTAGGCGATATTTATGAAGCGGATTTGATTATTATTATGGGTCAAAACCCGGGCACTAATCACCCGCGCATGTTGTCTGCTCTTGAAAAATGCAAGCAAAATGGGGGCACTATCATAGCCGTTAATCCCTTGCCCGAAGCTGGATTGATGAATTTTATTAATCCTCAAAACCCATTGAAAATTTTGACGGGTGGCACTCCATTGGCTGATTTATTTTTACAAGTTAAAATAAATGGGGATGTGGCGTTGCTGAAAGCGATTATGTATTTGCTCGTAGCCCAAAGCCCCCCGACCCCCAAAGGGGGAGTAGATGCCGAGAACGGAGCGGCACCCCCTTTGGGGGCGGGGGGGGCTATCGATTGGGCATTTATCAAGGAGAAAACGCTTGGTTTTGAAGAGTTTATAGCAGATTTGAAAAATCAAAATTTCAAACAACTCGTCGAAGAAAGCGGTGTTGCGGAAGATTTGATTGTTGAAGCGGCGCGCCTTGTCGCTGAGAAAAAGAACATCATCGTCTGTTGGGCAATGGGTTTGACGCAGCATAAAAACGCCGTTGACAATGTGCAAGAGATTGTGAACCTGCTTTTACTGAGGGGGTCAATTGGGCGGCGGGGTGCAGGTACATGCCCTGTGCGTGGTCACTCGAATGTGCAAGGCGATAGGACGATGGGCATATGGGAAGAGCCACCGACTTGGCTTTTGGATAATCTGAAAAAGGTGTTCAATTTTGAGCCGCCACGTGAGCATGGTTTCAATACGGTGGACGCTATTCAAGCCATGCACAAAGGCAATGCGAAGGTGTTTTTTGCAATGGGTGGTAATTTCCTTTCCGCTACGCCTGATACTCATTTTACAGCCGAAGCCTTACAAAAATGCCGTTTGACGGTGCATGTTTCTACAAAATTGAACCGAAGTCATTTGATTCATGGAGAAAATGCCTTGATTTTGCCTTGTTTGGGTCGCATTGAAATAGATAGGCAAGCGAGTGGCGAGCAGTTCGTCAGTTGTGAAAATTCAATGGGTGTGGTGAGTTCATCGCGCGGTGTTTTAGAGCCTTGTTCAAAGGATTTGAAAAGCGAAACGGCTATCGTTTGTGAATTAGCCAATCGGGTTTTAGGGGATAAAACCAGCATAAATTGGTTGGATTTGAAGGAAAATTATGATAAAATTAGGGATTTAATTGAAAAAGTCATTCGAGGTTTTGATGATTTTAATACAAAAATCCGCCAGCCAGCTGGTTTTTACTTACCCAATGGCGCAAGAGAACAGCAATTTAATACGCTATCAGGCAAAGCCCATTTTACAGTGAATCCTATTTCAACCATCAAAACCAAGCAAGGCGAATACGTCATGATGACCATTCGCAGCCACGACCAATTTAACACCACTATTTATGGTTTGGACGACCGCTATCGAGGCGTTTTCAACGAAAGACGAGTGATTTTTATGAATGAAAAAGACCTTCATCCTGAGGGGTTAAAGCAGCAAGATGTAGTAGATTTATTTAGTCACTATAAAGGTGTAGAAAGAACTGCGCGGCAATTTATCGTCGTGCCGTACGACATTCCACAAGGCAATGTGGCGACGTATTTTCCCGAAGCCAATAGCTTGATTCCTGTTGATGAATATGCGGATAAGAGCTTTACGCCGATTTCAAAATCGGTGGTGGTGAGGATAAAAAGAGTGTGATAAAGTGTAAAAAGTAATAATTCATGGGTATAAATCCAGCGCAATTAATTGCCTTCTAAAAATAAGTCTATCGGGGTCATTAAATTTAAAAATACGTTCTGTAGCAACACCAATATCTGTTTTGCCATAAATGCCACCGTTTTGAAAATCGAAATGATCTTGCCATGAATCTTTTCTGGGATTAAAGAAGCGCACCAAAAAATCGTCACTATCGACAAAAGTGCCTAAATCTGAACCCTTAAAAAAATTACAGTCGGGGCAGCAATAGGCTAAGTTCTGAAAAATGGACAATCCTCCATGTTTTATGCTTTTGATATGGTCTATATGAAATGTATAAAAGGAAACTTTTTGAGATAGG
>JAYTON010000387.1:0-9841 GCA_043747725.1 Saprospiraceae bacterium | reverse complement strand
AAAATAGCACCTTTCGCAAAGGCACCACCTGTGAAAGTGTTGATGAGCCCTAAAAGGTCGTTGCTACCACTACTCTTAGCCGCAAGTGCTAACGCCTCTGCATTAACGCCTGGTAAAAGGACAAACGTACCTAAACGGAACACGAACAAAAGTCCGAGCGTAAAAAGGATACGTTGTTTGAGTTCTGGAATGCTCCAGATGTTCTTAAAAGTTTGAAATAATCTATTCATCGAAACTTATATTTCTTTTTTTAATGCTAAAATCGAATGTAAAATTTAAACGACTTCTTCATTAAAAGGTTACGCAACTGTTATAGAACCACCTGCTGCTTCGATAGCTGCTTTAGCCGTCTCTGAACAAGCGTGAGCTGTTACATTCAATTTCGATTTGACTTCACCGTGAGCCAATATTTTAACAAGGTCGTTTTTCTTGATAACACCTTGCTCGTATAAAGCAGCAGGCGTGATGTCAGAAACACCAAATCTATCAGCGAATTCTTGTAAGCGACTGATATTAATCGCTACATATTCTACTCTGTTGATGTTTTTGAAACCGAATTTAGGCAAACGGCGTTGCAAAGGTGTTTGACCACCCTCAAAACCACGTTTGTTTTTGTGACCTGAAGTCGCTTTATCACCTTTGTGACCGCGAGTTGAAGTACCGCCGTGACCTGAGCCTTGACCTCTACCGATACGTTTTACTTTATGCGTGGAACCTTTTGCAGGTCTAAGATTATTTAATTCCATTATCTTAATTTTAACAATTGATTATGCTTCTTCTATTTTGAGAAGATGTGCCACTTTATTAATCATGCCCATAACCGAAGGACTCGTTTCTTTTTCTACCGAGTGATATACTTTGCGGATACCCAAAGCTCTTACCGTTTCCTTCTGATCTTTCGGACGGTCAATCGTACTTTTGACGAGAGTAATTTTAATCTTGCCCATTTTTTTATTGAATTATTGTCAATTGAAAATTAACCGTTAAACACTTTTGACAAATGAATACGACGTTGCTTTGCTACTTGATGTGCAGTACGCAATTTTGACAAAGCATCAATTGTCGCTTTCACAACATTGTGAGGGTTAGATGAACCCATTGACTTAGCCAAAACGTTGTGTATGCCTGCCATATCTAAAACAGCTCGCATGGCACCACCTGCAATAACACCTGTACCCGCCGAAGCTGGTCTTAGCAATACTTTACCCGCACCAAATTTACCTTTGATTTCGTGTGGCACAGTACCATTTATTACTGGCACTTTCACAAGGTTTTTCTTAGCATCTTCCGTTGCTTTTGAAATAGCCTCAGATACCTCACGGGCTTTACCCAAGCCTTGACCAACTGTACCCTTACCATCACCAACCACTACAATAGCAGCGAAGCTGAATGTACGACCACCTTTAGTTACTTTGGCAACGCGATTAAGCGATACCATTTTTTCTTTAAATTCAGATTCCGTAGCTGGAACTCTTTGAACATTTTTCGCCATTGGATTCAATGTATTTTAAAACGGCAATTTATTTTTTATCCGTAATAAATTGATATTCAATTATTTATGTTAAAATTTTCTACCCCCATTTAGCCCCTCTGGGGCAAGCCGCTAAGTAGTTAAAATTACTGAGGGGTAGAATTAAAATTCTAAACCACCTTCACGCGCACCTTCAGCCAAAGCTTTGACGCGACCATGATACAAATAACCACCTCGGTCAAAAACTACCGAACCGACACCTGCTGCTTTAGCTTTTTCAGCGACTAATTGACCAACCGCTTTTGATTTATCAATTTTTGTTCCTGCTGTAGCAACTTCTTTAGATGAAGCAGCTGCTAAGGTTGTACCTGATACATCGTCTATAACTTGTGCATAAATGCCTTTGTTTGAACGAAAAATATTCAAGCGAGGACGTGCAGCCGTACCGTTTATTGTCTTACGGACACGTGAGTGAATGCGAGCTTGACGCTCTCTAACTGTCATTTTCATTGTAGATTGACAATTTTAATTTTTATAAAAATTTCCAAAATCCCTAACCTTCGATTGAAGATTTCCCTGAGTGAGATAATGAAAAGGTGTTTAATATTATTTCTTACCACCAGCAGTTTTACCTGCTTTACGACGAAGTACTTCGCCTTGGAAACGGATACCTTTACCTTTGTAAGGCTCTGTCTTACGGAATGTCCGCACTTTTGCACACAATGCACCTAATAATTGCTTATCGTGGCAAGTCATAATGAGCGTCGGAGGTGAACCTTTTTCCATTTTAGTAACGAATTTCACTTCAGAAGGTATAGACATTTCAATAGGATGTGAATAACCCAATGTGAAAAGCACATTACCATCTTTCGGCTCTAATTTGTAACCGACACCAATGAGTTCCAATGTAGCTGTATAACCTTCTGTTACACCTTTCACCATATTGGCAATAAGAGCCCTGTACAAACCATGCAACGCACGATGGCGTTTTTGGTCAGTTGGACGTGAAACATTGATAATACCATCGGCAATTGCCACGCTGATATCCATGTCCACTTGCTGCTTCAATGTGCCTTTCGGACCTTTTACTGTCACCAAATTGCCTTTACTAATTTCTACTTCAACTCCTGAAGGTAGCGCAATCGGCGATTTACCAATTCTTGACATTTTTTATATCTTTAAAATTGAAGATAATCAATTGTTGATTAATGAATGTAGCAAAGCAATTCGCCGCCTACGTTGAGCTTACGTGCGTCTTTATCAGTCATTATGCCTTTTGAAGTAGAGACGATAGCGATGCCCAAACCGTTAATAACACGGGGTACATCAGCAGCTCCACGATATTGGCGAAGACCAGGACGAGAGACGCGTTGCAAAGAGCGGATAATCGGCTGTTTGGTTTGCGCGTCATATTTAAGCGCGATTTTTATTAAACCTGCTTGACCAGCCACATCTTCAAATTTATATTTGAGGATATAACCTTGCTCATACAGGATTTCCGTAATGCGCTTCTTCATATTTGAAGCAGGAATCTCAACGATACTGTGACCAGCCATTTGCGCGTTACGAATGCGCGTGAGAAAGTCTGCTATAGGATCTGTTACTGCCATTTTAAAGCAATGATTTTAATTTTTTATACTGCATACTGAGGGGGTATCAATTAAATAGGTGTGAAATTGACCTGCCACAGCGATATTTTATTTAAAGAAAAGTCAATTGGAATTTTGAATTAACTATTATAATTCATCTGAAATATCCAATTAATAGTATTTTACCAAGAGGCTTTTGTAACACCTGGTAGCTTACCTTGTAAAGCCATCAAGCGGAACGTGTAGCGATTGATACCAAAGTCACGCATGAATCCTTTTGGGCGACCTGTCAATTGGCAACGATTGTGTAATCGCACCTTTGACCCATTACGAGGAAGTTTATCCAACTCCTCCCAATTGCCTTCAGCTTTCAATTTGGTACGCAATTCAGCATATCTTGACACCAAGCGCTCCCGTTTTTTTTCTCTTGCAATGATTGATTTCTTAGCCATTGTCTACTACGATTATTTTTTAAAGGGCATTCCCATCGCCTTCAACAAAGCCAATGCCTCAGCATCGGTCGGTGCAGTCGTGACGAAAGTAATGTCCATACCTTGAATTTTATTGATTTTGTCAATATCAATCTCAGGAAAAATGATTTGTTCAGTAACACCCATTGTGTAGTTACCACGACCATCAAAGCTCTTATCATTAATACCTTTGAAGTCACGTACACGAGGCAAAGCCACTGTAATAAATCTATCAAGAAACTCATACATATTGTCGCCACGTAAAGTTACGCGAACCCCAATAGGCATTGCTTCCCGAAGTTTAAAGTTAGAGATTGAAGTGCGCGCTTTAGTAGAGACTGCTTTTTGACCTGCAATAGTGGTCATTTCATTCATCGCTACTTCAACGAGTTTCTTATCCTGAGTAGCACCGCCAACACCTTGATTAATACAAATCTTAGTAATTTTCGGCACTTGCATAACCGTTTTATATTGGAATTGCTCCATCAATTTAGAGGCAACTTCCTTACGATATTTTTCTTTAAGTCTGGGTACGTAGCTCATTACTTAATAGTTTGACCTGATTTTTTTGAATAGCGAACTAATTTTCCGTCTTCTTCACGACGACCTACGCGTGTTGGAGTATCCGTTTTTGGATCAATAAGCATAAGGTTTGAAATTTGAATCGGTAATTCGATTTCTTCTCTTCCGCCTTGGCTTGTTTGAGTCGGCTTGCGATGTTTAGTCGCCACGCGAACACCTTGAACGATAGCTCTATTTTCCGTAGGGAAAACCTTGATTACCTCTCCGGTTTTGCCTTTATCTTCGCCGGTAATTACCATCACCTTATCGCCTGTTTTGATACGAAGCTTGGGTGCGAATCTTTTTGTTGCCATTTTACTTATAATATTGAGTAGTAACTTTTAATATTTATAGTACTTCGGGTGCCAATGAGACAATTCTCATATAGTCTTTATCACGCAACTCACGCGCAACAGGTCCGAAAATACGTGAACCGCGAGGTTCATCCGATGCACTTAAAAGGACACAAGCATTATCATCGAAACGAATATAAGAACCATCTTTACGACGAATTTCTTTACGAGTGCGAACGATAACAGCTTTTGAAACCGACCCTTTTTTAACACCTCCCGGTGTTGCATCTTTAACAGTGACAACTATTTTGTCACCGATTGAAGCATAACGGCGCTTCGAGCCACCTAATACACGGATACAAAGAACTTCCTTTGCGCCACTGTTATCCGCTACTCTTAATCTTGATTCTGCCTGTATCATTTTCTTTTATATTGAAAATTTTTACAAAGAAGTTATTATTAGAGGAATTTAAATACGGGTTTGAAACCTTAAATTCATAATCAATAACGAATTTATTTCGCTTTCGCAACGACTTCCACGAGTCTCCAACGCTTCAATTTACTGAGGGGGCGTGTCTCCATGATAAGGACAGTATCGCCCACTCCGACAACATTCAACTCGTCGTGAGCGTGTAATTTCTTAGTTTGCTTAACGAATTTGCCGTAAATCGGATGCTTCAACTTACGCTCTACTTTTACAGTAATCGTCTTGTTTCTCGCACTGCTTGATACGATTCCGATACGGGTCTTTCTAAGATTTCTTTCAGCACTCATTTTTTTTATTGTTTTTAGTTTTTTGTATTCAGTTTTTAGAGATTCAAAATACTAAAAACTAAATCCTAAACACTTAAAATTACGCTTTATTTAAGACGAGCGCGGCGAGCGCGAATGCGTGAACGCATTTCCAAATCCTCTGCTGAATATTCAGACAAATCGCGTTTGCGAAGTTCAGTGTGGAAGCGCGCAATATCTTTACGCATTTTCTTAAACTGACTGTTATCGGCGATACCTCGTACAGATTGCTCGAGCTTCATTTTCTGAAGGTCATGTTCTAATACGGTTAGCTCGCTTAATAGAGCTTCTTCCGATATTTCTTGCAGGTTTTTTTTCTTGTCTGCCATTTTTTTCAACTATTTAAAATCTTGACTTTCAATCAATTGTGATTACTCCGCATAATCTACACGGGTAACGGTCTTTGTCATTACGGGTAATTTCTGTGCGCCCAAACGAAGAGCATGACGCGCTACATCTTCTGGAACACCATCAATCTCAAATATGATACGACCCGGTTTTACCAAAGCCACCCAATGATCAAGAGCTCCTTTACCTTTACCCATCCGCACCTCAGCAGGCTTTGATGTAACAGGTTTATCAGGAAATACAAGACACCATACTTTACCTTCACGTTTCATGTGACGTGTAATCGCAATACGGGCTGCTTCTATCTGACGGCTGGTTAAACGACCTAAATCCATTGATTTGAGGGCGAAAGAACCGAATGATACGGTGCTTCCTTTAAACGCCAAACCTGTGTTGCGTCCTTTTTGCTGCTTGCGATATTTCGTTCTTTTCGGCTGTAACATTGTTCAAATGTTTTATGTGCGAATCTAAAATCCGCTATCTTTTATTGAACAAGCCTGTTTGATTAAGCCCTTTTTTCAAAGCGGCTGCAAAAATACAGACTTTTGTTTGAATTCTCTAACTTTATTATAAGTTTTATTCTGAAAATACAGAATAAATTAGGACGTAGCAAAATATTATTTTTTGGCTCCGCCGCCACCGCCGCCGCGATTTCCACCGCCGCCGCCGCCGCCACGATTGCCGCCGCCGCCAGTTCCACCACCACGATTGCCGCCGCCTGCTCCACCGCTACCTCCGCGATTTCCACCGCCGCCGCCACCGCGATTGTCACGTCCATCTCCACCACCTCTGTTATCCCGACGATCTCCACCGCCTCTGTTATCTCTGCGATCTCCACCGCCTCTGTTATCGCGACGATCCCCACCACCTCTGTTATCTCTGCGATCTCCACCACCGCCGCCAGTATTAGTAGTAGCCCCCTCAGTAAGAAGCGTTAATTCGCGCTTACCAAAGACTTCACCTTTACAAATCCAAACTTTGATACCCAATTTTCCATAAACGGTTTGAGCTTCGCTGTGAGCGTAATCTATATCCGCACGGAAAGTGTGCAATGGTGTACGACCTTCTTTGAATTCTTCACTACGAGCCATATCTGCACCGTTCAAACGACCACCAATACGCACTTTGATACCTTCGGCACCTACACGCATAGTTTGTTGGATAGCCATTTTGATAGCACGGCGATAGTTGATACGACCTTCAAGCTGTTTAGCTATGGATTCGCCAACAATAGCAGCATCTAACTCCGGCTTGCGGATCTCGTTGATGTTGATTTGAACATCTTTACCGGTGAGTTTTTTCAACTCTTCGCGGATACGATCAACTTCTTGACCACCTTTACCGATAATAATACCGGGGCGAGATGTTTGAATTGTAACCGTTACACGCTTGAGCGTGCGCTCCATGATAACACGGGCAACGCCACCTTTGCTAATACGGGCTTTGAGGTAATTACGGATTCTTTCATCCTCAACTACTTTCTCCGCCATATCTTTACCACCGAACCAGTTAGATTCCCAACCACGGATGATACCCAAGCGATTACCTATCGGATTTGCTTTTTGACCCATTGTGAACTTTTAACGAGGTTTTAGAACCTCCGTTTATTTTTTTATTAAAAATAAAATTTCAATTAAAATTAAACAGCTATCGGCTTACGATTTTCAACAATAATCGTAATGTGATTTGTACGCTTACGAATCCGATGAGCGCGACCTTGCGGTGCAGGCTGGAAACGCTTGAGCATTGTCGCCGCATCACTGAATGCTGTTTTGATATAGAGATCATACTCAGCTGCATCAAGTTCAGTTTTCACTTCCCAGTTTGCTACTGCTGACATCACTATTTTCTGTAACCACACTGCAGCTTCTTTGTTTGTATAACGAAGAATGCCTAATGCTTCACCTACATTTTTGCCGCGAACGTTATCCACCACGAGGCGCATTTTACGTGCCGACATTGGGCAACTTTTGAATCTTGCTACTGCTTCCATTGTCTGTACTCAGTATTTAATGGTGTGTAAATATTGACAACACCACGCTATTTTTTATTTAAAAATGCTATTTAAATGGATTATACTGAGGGGGGTATAGTTTTTATAAAAATCCTAAACCACGACTCAATACATTCAAACCAATTTACTTCTTACGATTGCCTGAGTGACCTTTGAAGTTACGTGTCGGTGAAAATTCACCTAACTTGTGACCCACCATGTTCTCAGTGACAAACACTGGAACGAAGGTTTTACCGTTGTGAACGGCAATGGTCAAGCCCACCATACTTGGAAAAATCATCGAAGCGCGTGACCATGTTTTAATCACGGTTTTCTTATTGCTTTCACGCATTGCTTCTACTTTTTCAAGCAATTTGTGGAATATATAAGGTCCTTTTTTTAATGAACGAGGCATGATAAAATATTTTATATTTTTACTTATTTGTCGTTTTACGTCTTGTCACTATCAAGCTTGTAGAGCGTGAATTTGGATTACGCGTCTTAGCTCCTTTAGCTTTCTTACCAGTCCGTGAACGTGGATGACCACCTGATGCACGACCTTCACCACCACCCATCGGGTGATCCACAGGATTCATGACGACACCTCTATTATGAGGACGACGACCTTCCCAACGTCTTGCACCCGCTTTACCGAATACTTCGAGGCTATGATCTTGATTTGAAACAACACCTACCGTTACACGGCAAGTCATCAAGATACGGCGAACTTCACCTGAAGGCAAACGCAAAATAGCGTATCGTCCTTCTTTACCTGATAAAGTTGCGTAAGTACCCGCCGAGCGAGCCATTGCACCACCTTTACCTGGTTGCATCTCAATATTATGTACTTGAACACCTAATGGTACTTCAGATAAGAACATCGTATTACCAACATCTGGCGTTACACCTGCTCCGCTTTGAATAATAGCCCCTACTTTTAAGCCATTTGGTGCAATAATATAGCGTTTTTCCCCGTCAGCATAAAAAACCAAAGCAATAAAAGCCGAACGATTCGGATCGTACTCAATTGTTTTTACTGTTGCCGGAACACCGTCTTTATCGCGTTTGAAGTCAATGATACGATATTGACGCTTGTGTCCACCACCACGATAACGCACTGTCATTTTACCTGAGTGGTTACGACCACCCGTAGCTGGAAGGCTCTCAAGGAGAGTCTTTTCAGGCACATCAGTTGTGACCTCTGCGAAAGCATTGGTAACTCTGGTACGCAACGTAGGCGTTAGCGGATTATATTTTTTTACTGGCATCTTATTAAAAGATTTTGGATTTCAGATTCTGAATCTCAAACTTTATTATTAATCATTTGAAACCACAAATTCATAAAAATTATTCTTCACCTTCGTCTCCACCACCAAAAAGGTCAATTTTTTCACCTTCTTGCAATGTAACAAATGCTTTTTTATAAGCAGGTTTTACACCTTTTACTACACCCGTACGAGTTGAGCGCGATTTGGCTTTGCCCGGTATAACTGTTGTATTGACAGCTGAAACCGACACGTTGAACATCGCCTCTACTGCTTTCGCTACTTCGAGTTTGTTAGCCTTTCTATCCACAACGAAAGTATAAACTGAACTTTTCATTGCTTTGTCCGACTTCTCGGTGATAACTGGACGAATTAAAATGTCTCTTGCCATTTTTTTTATAGTTTGATAATTGACTTTTTAATCAATCAATTAAACATTTCTTGAATTTTTGCTACTGAACCTTCCGACAAAACCAATGATTGTGTTTGCATAATTTGGTAAGTGTTCAAATCACTTGCCCGAGTCAATGCTACACGTTGAATATTGCGGCTTGATTTCAATAAATTTTCGTTCAATTCAGGTGTTACAAGTACAGTTCTTTTACCTGAAATACCTAAATTTTTAAGAACGTTGATAAGTTCTTTCGTCTTAGGGGCTTCCATATTGAAATCCTCTATAATCATGATAGAACCTGATGCAGCTTTAGTAGAAAGTGCTGATTTACGAGCCAATTGCTTCACTTTTTTGTTCAATTTGACAATATATTCGTGAGGCTTAGGACCGAAAACGCGTGCACCACCATATAAAAGCGGTGAGTTAATATCACCTCTACGTGCGCCACCTGTTCCTTTTTGTTTGAACAATTTGCGAGTAGAACCCGACATTTCACTCCGTTCTTTCGACTTGTGTGTGCCTTGACGTTGATGCGCCAAATAGGCTTTCACAGCAAGATATACCACATGTTGGTTCGGCTCAATGCCAAAGATGTCAGCAGGCAATTCAACGCTTCTGCCGGTCTTTTGACCTTGTATATTTAAAACATCTACTTGCATTTCTTA
>JAYTON010000386.1:0-23505 GCA_043747725.1 Saprospiraceae bacterium | reverse complement strand
CTTCATTTTTTGAATGATTCGCAATTTCTAAAAAGGTTTTCGATGTTGAGTTATCCATTTTTATATACTGTATTTTACTTGCCCTATATTATTTAAAAGCGCTAAAAACAAACCAAAAAGGCAAACCCATTTTTGCGTTCAAAATGTATGTTAGAAATTATCCGACAAAAGTAGATTTATGTTTTCAGTAAAAAAAATCAATTGGCGTTTTGTTAACATATAAAAAGCACCCCCTCAGTATTTTTTGCTTTTTTGAGCAAGTTGTTCAAAAAACGTTCAAAAAACCCTATATCTCGCCAAAACTACTATATTTGCCATAGTTTTGGCGAGATATAAGTTTTTGAATGTGCCAAGACGATTAAAATTCAACAATCAATGGAAAATTTAATTGGTAGAGAACCCGAGATAAGGATTTTGCAACAAGCTTTAAATTCGCGTGAAACTGAATTAATTGCTATGTACGGACGCAGACGTGTCGGTAAAACGCATTTAATTCAGACTGTTTATAAAAAAGAAATCGTTTTTCAATTAACAGGTATTAACGGCGCACCACTTGAAGAACAACTACAAAATTTTAGCGAAACAATAACAGATGCCTTTAATTTGCCTAACGAATTACCAAAGCCGCCCAATTGGTTGAAGGCTTTTAGAGTTTTAATTAACCACTTAAAACCGCTTATAGAAGAATCTCCAAAAGTTGTTTTTATTGACGAATTTCCTTGGCTCGATACGCCAAGGTCAGGTTTTATACGCGCTTTTGACCATTTTTGGAACAGTTGGGCAACCAGACAACAAAATTTAGTGGTCGTGATATGTGGCTCGGCAGCTTCTTGGATGATTCAAAATATTGTGCGAGATAAAGGCGGACTGCACAATCGTTTGACACGCCGTATTCGATTGATGCCTTTTAATTTGTATGAAACGGAGCAATTTCTTAGGAGTAAATATGTCAACCTTGACCGCTACCAAATTGTGCAGTTGCACATGGCAACGGGTGGTATTCCTCAATATTTGAAAACTATTCAATCGGGCGAAAGTGCCGCACAAGTCATTGACCGACTGTGTTTTACAAAAGATGGTGGTTTGATAGATGAATTTCAAAACCTATACCGTGCCTTATTCGACAATGCGGATAAACACATCTGTATCGTTAAAGCCCTTGCCGAGAAACCTATGGGCTTGACACGCACGGAGATATTAGAAGCCTGTGATTTGAGTTCAGGTGGCGGCGTGACAAAACTGTTGGAAGAACTGTTGGAATCGGGTTTTATAACAGAATATATCCCCTTTGACAGAACTACAAAAGACCTTATTTTCAAATTAACCGATGAATACTCTCTTTTTTACTTAAAATTTATCGAAAACAATCAATCATTCGGTACGGGTACTTGGTTATTGAAATCTGCAAGTCCTTCTTGGGTAAGTTGGAGTGGCTTGGCTTTTGAAAATATTTGGCTCAAACACATTCCGCAAATCAAAAAAGGATTGGGCATCAGTGCAGTTTATACGCACGAATCTATTTGGCGGTATGTGGCAAAAAAAGGAGAAACAGGTGCTCAAATTGATTTATTGGTGGATAGACAAGACAATTGTATCAATTTATGTGAAATAAAATTTTCAAATAAAGTCTTTACGCTCACCAAAGATGAGGCAGACAATTTGACCCCAAAACGCTGGGTTTTTGAGGAGAAAACAGGTACTAAAAAGACAATTTTTGTAACCCTTTTAACCACTTTTGGTGCAGCTATGAATGAACATTATTTGAATCATGTTCAAAGTCAATTAAAAATGGACGTTTTGTTTGAGCCTTTGTAGCCCATTTTACCCACCTCAGTATTTTTGAGTAAACGCTGTATTTTTGAATGCTATTTTCTCGCTCTTTTGTTCTGAAATGCAGTGTGTTGCCTACACAAAGTGGCTGGATTTGACAGGGTGCATTTTGCTCTATTCGCCCTATTTCTTGTTCAAATGTTTGGATTTAGACTTGGCTCTTAAAAGTCGTTTTTGTTAGTTTTACCTTTATGAAAAATTGGTAAAATGATAAAGAACAACCTTTCAGCCTTGATTTTGTGGCGCATGGCAACGACGCTTATGGCGCAGCCCACAAGCGATATGCCCATCGCCAAATACAAAGACAATGCGACACCTTACCCTATCTATGCGGGTATTTTTGGCTCTGCACCCACTTACGATTCAGCCGCAATTCGGCTTTTGGGGCAGAATTTTGATGCTTATTACGGTGGGTTTGATGTTAATTTGACGACAGCCAACAACATCAGACAGCACAATCCTAATTTTAAATTCATAAAATATCAAGGGGCGTGGCAACTAACAGGTGCATCGCGCATCAAAGTTGAAAGGCAGAAAGACCAAGTGTTGCATTACCGCATGGGTACTGTGGATTCGGCTATTTCCGCAACTCAAACACGGTTTAAAATTGCTGATTTGTTCGGCAAAATCGTGGCTTCGACTTCGGCAAGAGATAGTTCGGGGGGGTATTTCCAAAGTGGTATTTTTAAATACACCACTTGGCTGCGAATCGGCAATGAAGTGATGAAAATAGTGGCGGTCAATAACACAGAAGTCGAGGTATTGAGGGGCTTTGATAATACCCAAAAGGCAGCTTATGCGGCAGGAACGCCCATTTTGTCACCCGTTTATGGCACAAATCCCACGCCCGATATGCGCGAAGAAATTTCTTATCGCAATGATGAAGCCACGACTTTGCGGTGGGACAATATCTACACAGCTTTGGAGGCTGAATACAACAAAAATAAGGGTGGCGTTTGGATTGATATTGTGGTAGGCAATCTTAGCCAATTTACCCAAAACGGTGAAACTGTACCCGCCAACAGAATTTGGGATTTGGTCAACAATCAAATGTATGACCCTGCCTATCGTGCTTCGCGCTCGGAAGTAGGTATCAAGTATATGCAAGATAAATTCAAAGCAAAATTTGGCATTAACCCCGCTATTTGGGGTAATAACATGCTTTTTCCGACCACTTTGACCGACCCGCGCATTAAACTACTCTTGCAAACGGCTATCAAACCACGCCCGTTAGACGGATTTGCACAGGAAAATGCCTACGCTGGCTACGGCACAGGCGGCAATTCGGGCGATGTTTTCAACTGGACGGGTTATGAAGAATGGAAAAATATCCTGCGCTCCATTATGTACATGGGCGAGCAAAAGCTTTCGGCAGTACCCCTCAGTATGGACGGCGGAAGAGACAACGGTACGTTTGCCAAATTACCCGCCGAGCGCAAACACAAGCTGTTTATGTACAATTATGCTTCTTATCTTTTGGGGGTTAAAGTGGAAGCGGATAATTCGATTTATACCAAATTGGGGCTTACGCCGATTGTAGATGACAACAACAAAATCAGTTTCAACCTTGACCCCTGTTTTACATGGGACATTGGCAAACCTACTCAAACATTGGCTTCGGCTGATTTTATGCAGTACAAATTGCCCAATCGAGATATTTGGGTTAGGCGTTTTGACAATGGGATTGTTCTCGTTAATCCGACCGACCGAGACGAGACTCAAATAGATGTATCGGCTTTTGGCAGCCGTTTTTACAATCCTGATAGCCGATTGACTACAACACAAACAGTTTCATTGCCCGAACATACAGGTCTGTTTTTATTTTTCAACAATCCTACTTCAGTTCAAAATACTGCCAATTCAGAGAGCATCATTTTTCCAAATCCCACAAAGGATTCTGTTTTTGTTCAAAGTTTGGACAAGGGCAAATACATCGTGGATATTTTCAACAGCAATGCCTCCGTTGTCCGTTCCAAACTCTATGACATTAAAGGGCAAAACGAAACAATTCGCGTGGATTTGAATGATTTGCCTGCGGGTGCTTATATCGTACAAGTTCGGTCGGTTAGAATTAACAAACTGAATCTTATCAAACGGTTGGTGAAAATGTAAAAGCATCCAAAACATAAATTTCGTTTTTGACCTAAATATTGATGTTGGGTTTTATGATAGGATTTAATTTTCGATGCTGTACCTTTGTGGAAAATTATAAAAAGGTATTATGAATTTAAAAGATAGAATCGAATATAAATCAGACTTCAAAAAAGAGCTTGACAAATTTGCGGACAGGCTTGAAAAATATGTTTCAACCAACAATGGCGATTGGGCGATAAAGGGTTTTATAGACGTTTATAAGAATATTTATACCATTTCATCTGATACCAAAATTGTTTCAAAAATACTTGAAATACATATTTTTCCTCAAATTTTACAATTTGCCGAAAGCATTGGCTATAAAATCATTCTTGCAGAGAAACAAAATTGGTATCCTGATTTGACTTTCGTCAATAAGAAAAATGATGCTATAAAATTTGCAGTTGATATAAAAACAACTTTCAGACGAAACGACAAAACGGCTGGTTTTACTTTGGGTAGTCATGGAGGATACTTCAAAGAAAGAGACAAGGATAAAAATATTCAATTTCCATACAATCAATATACTGGACATTTTTGTTTGGGTGTTATCTATACAAGAACGGATGTAACGGATGGCTTTGCAGAAACAGAAATCTTTCAAGTTCAAGAACTCCAAGAAGAATTTGAAACACCCAACAAAAAAATTGGGGAAAGAACTGTTACAACGGTCAAAAATTTAAAATCTATTACTTCTGTCATCAAGGATTTTGATTTTTTTGCTTCTGAAAAATGGAAAATTGCAAGTGACAAACAAGGCTCTGGTAATACTGCAAATATTGGTTCTATCGTTGATATTGCTGATTTAAAAAGTGGAAACGGTATTTTTAGTCAATTGGGTGAAGAATGGTTTGATGAATATTGGATAAATCACGGCTCTGCCACAATGATAAAAGATGGAAAAATAACAAAAATTACCACACTCAAAGACTTCTTAGAATTTAAAGGCAGGATAGACTTATGGGATAAAATTGTTTTAAAAACATCAAATAAGAAAACGAAATGAGCGTAATTGTACCGCCTATAAAAAGTCAAGGTATCAAAACTAAATTAGTGCCTTGGATTATGGAACTTGCCCCAAAGGTTAATGGCAAATGGATAGAACCGTTTTTAGGAACGGGTGTGGTCGCTTTCAATGCAGGCTATAAAAAAGCAATACTAAACGATACCAATCCACATATTATAAATTTCTACAAAGGTGTTCAACAAAAGGAAATCACCGCACCTTTGATGAAACATTATCTCGAACAAGAAGGCAAAATTTTGAGCAAAGCGGACAATAATGGTTACGAACATTATTTAAAAGTTCGTTCTCGATTTAATAGCGGCGAATTTTCACCTTATGATTTCATTTTCCTTTCAAGAGCTGGATTTAATGGAATGATGCGATTTGGGAGTAAAGGCAATTGGAATATCCCGTTTTGCAAAAAACCAGACCGATTTGCACAAGCATACATAACTAAAATAACAAATCAAGTTGCAAATATTTCACAAATCATTCAATCTGAACCTAACTGGATTTTTTATAATAAATCTTTTGCAGACATCATTCCTCTTGCAACAGAAAATGACATTATCTATTGCGACCCACCTTATTTTGGGCGGCACGTTGATTATTACAACGGCTGGAAAGAGCAAGATGAAGAACTACTCTTTAATTTATTAAGTAAAACCAAAGCAAAATTTATCCTTTCAACATGGCATCATAATGATTGGCGAAAAAATGAAATGATAGAAAAATTTTGGCACAAATTCAATGTTGTGACAAAAGACCATTTTTATCATAATGGTGGCAATATTGAGAACAGACGGACAATTGTGGAAGCTCTTGTCTGTAACTTTAATATAGGTGATTTTACCCAACACAATCATGGTTTAGTAGAGAAGGCAAAGATAGAACAACTTGAATTTGAGTGGGTATAATCACTCAATCCTCAATCTTTCCTCAAACCATTGCTATCAATGCCGTATTTTATAGGATTGTGGTGTCGGATTGTCCGAAAATATTGTTTTTGTTTAATAATCATCAATCATACCTTTTTCAAAATCCGTTTTCTCAACCCACCCCGTTTTTATCTTCTCTCCTTTCATAAAACGTTCATAAAAACCATTGACTTCTGCACCAAGATATTTTTCATAAACGTTACCAAAACCCTGCATACGCAAATCACCTTCCGCCAACAATTTAGCTTCCATTTCCTTTTTCATACGCTGAATAAGGCTTTTTACTGAGGGGTCATTGCTTAAATTATTGACACAATCGGGGTCAGTTTTTAGATTGTAAAATTCTTCGGCAGGGCGATGACCAAAGCACAATTCCCAATATTTTTTCTCTATCCCACGCCGCCTTTGGTTCAAAATAAAGGATTTTGTCGCGCCACCATCGCAATTCAAATAGCCTGTTTCGGGATTACAAGCGGGCCAGCGTGTGGGTTCATAATTTTTGAGGTATAAAAAACCGTCTTTGTGTATGCCGCGAATCGGATAGCCGACATCATTTGGGCGACCAAAATCATGTCGCTCCTGCCCTACCAAAACAAAATTTCGTTCTACCACAACCTGCCCATTTTTAGGAGATTTCAGTATCGGAAACAGCGTTTTCCCTGCGGGTGGTTGCATCCCCGATGTTTTAAAATCAATCCCTGCCGCTTCTAAAAAAGTCGGTGCAAGGTCTATAAAACTCACATAATCCCGAATTTTTCGCCCTTTTTGAGCAATGCCATTCCGCCACATAATTGCCATTGGGATATGATTGGCGTGTTCATATTGATTGCCTTTCACCCGTGGAAACGGCATCCCATGGTCAGATGTCATCACAATTAAGGTATTGTCCAACTGCCCTTTTTCTTCCAATGTTTTTAAAATGCGCTCTACATGGCTGTCCATATATTCGATTTCGTAGGCATAATCCAACAAGTCATTTCGCACCGAATCCGTATCAGGAAAATAGGCGGGAACACGCTCAATGTCGCTCGTTTTTTTACCATTTTTCACACCCACACCATATTGATATGCCCGATGTGGTTCATTGAAACCGACCCAAAAACACCATGCTTTATCTTCACTTGTTGTGTTTAAAAAATCGGCAAAATTGCCTGCATAATCGTTATTGGACATTTCTTTGGCAGGTGGTGTCGTTTTCAAAGTTGAATAATCTTTACCCAACAAAAGGCGGGACGAACCATCTTCTTTCAAGGCTTTGCCGGGCGCATAGCCTTTGCCAGTAAAACCTGTTTGGTAGCCGTTTTCCACCAAAACTTCGGGATATGTTTTGAAATGTGTTGGAAAATATATCCAATGATTGCAAGCGGCATCGAGTTGCCATGAATTGCGCCCCGTCATAATGCAAGAGCGTGAAGGCGCACATTTGGCATTGGGTGTATAGGCGCGTTCAAACAACAAGCCTTCATGAGCGATGCGGTCAAAGCCCTTTGTTTTTACCCAAGTGCGCCCATAAGCACTCATGTCCATACCTGCATCGTCGGCAATGAGGAACAAAATATTGGGGCGTTTGGTAGCCGATTTCGCCCCCTTTTTAATTAAGACAAAACCAAAAAAGGATAGGGTAAAAAGGAGAAAATATATTTTTTTCATTGTAACATTTTTAAAATTAAACATAAGTAGATGTACGAAAATAGATGTACGATGTACGAGACGGAATGACTTGATTATCAGATTATTATAAAAAGTCGAAGTAGCGATTATTTATAACTAACTACTTACAACGAAGTTCGGAACACCCCCTCAGTATTTTTTGCTTTTTTGACCTAAAAAATTGCTATTTTTCAAGGATATTACCAAAAAATACTGAGGGGGGGGGTATTTAAAAAATATGGCTGTGCAAGAGGCGGTCTATCAATCTTCAAAAAGGCATAAATGGCTGCGTTTAATGTAGTTACTGATGTCACGCAAGTCCGAAGGACTTGAATACGAATAGCCGTAGGTGCAACCTACGGAAACGATAAAAAACCTGTTCCCAAGTCCAAAGGACTTGAACATCTCAATCAATTGTTTATCAATGAATAACAAGCAAGTTCAACTCCTTTGGAGTTGGGAACACGGCTAACATTAAATCCGTAGATTACATCTACGGCTATTCATATTCAAGTCCTTCGGACTTAGGACTGCGTAACATGAGTAGTTAGGATTTTTGATATAAAAAAACGGATTTTAAAGCATATATAATGAGGTGTGTATTGCCGAAATTGTGCCTCATAAATTTTACTAAAATACTCGTCAATATGCGTTCATTATCCAAAATAAAAGTTTGTTTTTTACTCCTATCAAGCCTTGTTTTTATCTACTGCCAATCGGCAAAACAGACAACACAGACCACCGCAAAAGGTGTTTCAACGACCGCTAATCTTGCACCCAACGGCAAAAAGTGGAATGTCTTATTTATTGCCGTTGATGATTTAAACCATTGGGTTAGTCCTTTGGGTAGAAACAAACAAGTGAAAACACCCAATATTGACCGTTTGGCGAATTGGGGCATGACCTTCACACAAGCCCATTGTGCTGCGCCCTTGTGTTGTCCGTCGAGGGCAGCGTTGATGTCGGGTTTGCGCCCAAGTACAACAGGCGTGTATCTGAATAATGACGATTGGCGCAAAGCCATTGCGGATAGCTTGACTATTTTCTCCCATTTTAAAAAGAATGGATATAAAATGGTGGGCGGTGGCAAACTCTATCATGGCGGCTTTGACAGAGATACGGAATTTGATTATTACAAAAGAGATGCCCCCAATAATGCCAATCGAAATGCCTTCAACAGAGGTCAATTTGGAGGGATAAAATGGGCGCAATTAGATGCGGGTGATGATGTTTTAAGTGATTATCACAATGCTCAATGGGCAGCCGAAGAACTCTCAAAAAGGCATGACGATAAACCTATTTTCATCGCTTGTGGTATTTTTCGCCCGCACATGCCGTGGAATGTGCCGAAAAAATACTTTGATATGTATCCCATTGATAAAATCGAAATGCCTCCTTATCAAAAAAATGACTTGGACGACCTTCCTACTGAGGGGGTCAAAATGGCAGACAATGGCGACCATAGAGCTTTATTGAAAAATACCAACAGCGATAGTTTGTGGCGGGCTGCCATTCAAGCCTATCAAGCCTGTATCACGTATGCCGATGTGCAAATTGGACATATTTTAGATGCTTTAGAAAAAAGCCCTGAACGCGAGAATACCATTGTTGTTTTATGGGGCGACCACGGCTGGCATTTGGGCGAAAAACACCATTGGCGCAAATTCAGTTTGTGGGAAGAAGCGACCCGTGCGCCTTTTTTTATGGTTGTGCCAACTATGACCAAAGGCAACAGTCGTTGTGATAAAACAGTGGATTTTATGAACATCTACCCTACCCTTGCCGATTTATGCGGTCTGCCGATACCCAAACATACTGAGGGGTATTCTATGAAATCGCTTTTACAAAATCCAAATACTGTTTGGAATAAACCAGCTATCACGACTTTTGGCTTAAATAACCACAGCATCAGAACCGAAAAATGGCGGTATATCCGCTATGCCAAAGGCGGCGAAGAACTGTATGACGAAACGGCTGACCCTTATGAATGGAAAAATTTGGCAAATGATAAAAAATATGATGCCGTGAAAAAAGAATTGGCTGCGTTTTTACCAAAAACCAATAAGCCAGAAGGTTTGTGGAAAAGGCAAGGGGGCGGGGATTAAGGGTATTCCCCTTAGACTTTCAACTTCTCCTTAGGTTTCTGTTCCGCTAAAAAATCAGCCAAATACTGCGAAGGCGTTTTCCCAAATTCTTTTTTAAAGGCTTTTGAAAAATAGGAAGCCGATTGAATACCAACCCTATCCATTACCAAATAGACGGGGATGTTTTCTGTCACCAATATTTTAGCGGCTGTTTGCAGGCGCATTTTTCGGATAAATTCACCGACAGATTTACCTGTTAAAGCGTTCACTTTATCGTATAAAACGGTGCGGCTGATGCCTATTGTGCGGCATATTTTTTCTACATCAAATTCACTGTCTTCCAAATTGGTTTCTATAATCTGCATCATGGTTTGTAAAAACTGGCGGTCACGTTGGTTTGTGGCTAATTCGTGCGCCTCAACGAGGCTACTTTGGGCATAACGTTCTTTCAATTGTCGGCGGGTATCCAATAGGTTTTTAATAGTCGCTTGTAGCAAACGCAGGCTAAATGGCTTGGCGATATAAGCATCTGCGGCAGCTTCTGCCCCTTCGATACGGCTTTGCACCGCATTTTTAGCGGTCAAAAGTATAATCGGAATATGGCTGAGGGTGGTCGTTGCTCGAATAGATTTACACATGTCAATACCATCCATTTCAGGCATCATAATATCGCTGATGATAATATCGGGCAGCGTTTCTTGGGCAACTATTAAACCTTGTTTGCCATCTTCTGCGAGCGTGATATGGTATTGTTCCTCAAAACTTTCGGCTAAAAACTGGCGCAATTCTACATTGTCTTCCACAATTAATAGGCGTGGCTTGCCAATTGCTCCATGCTGTTGATTGAGATGCGCCGTTTCAATATCTTGCAAAGTGGCTTGTATGCTCAATTGATTGTCTTCATCTAAACCATTTTTGGCAGCAACAGCACTGGCTACCGTTTCATCGGCAACCATTATTTCATCGGGTTTTAGATACGTTTTGCCTTTTTGCAGACCAATATAAAACGCTGTTCCTTTCCCTTTTTCACTATATACGCTGATAAAACCCCGATGTAAAGTCATCAAACTGCGTACAAAAGCCAAACCGATACCCGAACCCATTTGCCCATCTTGTTCTGCCTCCGTCACCCGATAAAAACGGTCAAAGACTTTTTGTAACTCGCTTTCCTCTAAACCAATGCCTGTATCGGCTACACGCAACCAAACGAGGTTGGCTACTGTCCCGCCAAGTCGGGATGAAGCCAAAGGCATCAAGGGGGGGGTATCGTTCCCAAATTTTAATTCATTCGCAAAATGTCCTTCATCATTTGGGGGCATATCTACGGTAATTGTTCCCGCAGGGTGGGTATATTTAAAGGCATTTGATAATAAATTGACGATTACTTTTTCCACTATGGCACGGTCAAGCCAAACGGATTCTTCTAATTTTTCAGGTAGATTTATATCAAAATGAATATCCCTTTTTTCCGCTATTTCTTCAAATTCTTCGCAAATGCTGCGAATAAAATTAGGGAAATTCGTTTGTGTTGCCCGCAAACGGCGTGTACCGCTTTCTACTTTTCTGAATTCTAAAAGCTCATTAACCAAATTCAACAAGCGGGTGGCATTGCGTTGGATAAGGTCGTAATGGTGAAAGCGTTTGTCTTGTGATAAAGTGGGATTTGCCAATAATTTTTCAACGGGTGCGGTTATCAAACTAAGCGGTGTTCGCAGTTCGTGGCTGATATTGGTAAAAAATTGTAAGCGCAATTGGTGTAACTCTTCCGATTTGCGTTCTTCGATGCGTTGAATATGCAAATTTCGACGCATTTTTATCCATGACCACGCACCATAAGCCAAACCGCCAATAATGCCTAAATAAATCAATTTCGCCCACAATGAAGCCCACCACGGGGGTAAAATGCGGATTGTTAGGACACTCGCTTGGTTTTCATCTGCCCAAACACCATCGCTGTTGGCAGCCAGAAAACGAAAAATATAATCTCCTGCATCAAGGTTGGAATAAGAGGCGGTGCGGATAGACGCATCGGTTTCAATCCAATTTTTATCAAAACCCACCAATTGATAGCGATAGCGGCATTTTTCGGGATTTGCGAATTGCAAAGTGGAAAATTGTAGGGCAAATGTTTTTTGTAAATGATTGAATGTCAATACTTTTTGTTCTTCCAAAGCCGCTTCTAAAACGACCCGCCCTTCGTATTTTGTCCCAACAGTTACAGTTTGATTATTGACGCTTAATCCTGTTAAAATTGTTTTTACCGCTTGTTGTTGTTTTAAAATGCTATCGGGATAAAAATAGGTGACACCTTTTATGCCGCCAAAATACAAACGCCCGTCACGCCCTGCCCAAGCCGAACCGATTTTAAAGACATTGCTTTGCAAACCGTCATTCGCATCAAAATTCACCAACTCGTTTTTGTCGGGATTAAACATGGTCAAACCCTTGCTGCCGAGCCATAAATTGCCTTGTGCATCGGTCAAAAGGCTTTCAATATCGTTAGAGGGCAAGGCTTTTGTATAGGCTTGAGCCTCATATTTGCCTTCACCTAACAGCGTGATTTTATTCAAACCGCCTCCCAAAGTGCCAACCCAAAGCGTTTTGGCATCGGTACGCACAATGGGCCACACATAATCAGAATTTAAGGTTTTTGTATCGCCTTCAATGCCTTTGTAATGGTATATTTTTGAAATTGCCCCCGTAGCATCTAAGAGGATATGATTTAACCCCTCCGTAGTGGCAACAAAAACTTCGGGTCGTTGTGGGTCGGCATAAACAAAAGTGACTTTGCTGCCACATAAGCCTTTTTCGCCTTTTAAAATGCGTTCAATTTGGTAGTTTTGCGGCGATTGATAGGAGATGCGGTTCAAACCATTATCCCAACAACCTGCCCAAATTTGCCCAAAAACATCTACGCCAATGCTAAAAACAGTGTTGCCCGACAGGTGATTAGGCGATTTTGGATTGTCATTGATATTAAAAAAACGTTGCCCATCATATATGTCTATCCCTGCATCTGTACCTATCCAAATTCTCCCTTGTTTGTCCTTATTGAGTGCGCGAATATTATTGCTACTGATACCACTTGCATTGTATCTTAAATACCGCCATTCATTGGTTTTTAAATTGACAATATTGACCCCCTCAGTACGTGTGCCTATCCAAAGATTGCCAGCATCATCTTCCATCAAAGCTCTTGCATAATCATCGGTCATGGATTGTGCAGGTCTTTTTTCATCACGCCCGAAACTGTAAAATTTCTTTCTGTTTAAATCCAAAATATCTGCCCCGCCGCCGTAAGAAGTGACCCACAAGCAACCGTCTTTGTCTTTAAATAAGTGTGAAATGTGGTCAGAAGACAGATTTGAACGTGTTTTACTCGTAATTGCTTGAACGACTTGTCCTGTTTGCCAATTTTGTAATTGCGCCACGCCATTTTCAGTAGCGACCCAAGCCGAGCCATTATCGCCTTCCCCTAAGGCATTGATAGAAAAATTTTGCCCCGAAGGTATATTAACCGCAGAGGCAGGCACAGCTTTGTATTGCCCCAAAAACTGTGAATTGTCACTTTGCCAAACCGATTTATCCAAAACAATATAGCCGTTTTGAACACCCAAAATCAGATTATTATTTTGATTAAAAAAGAGAGAAAGCGGTGTGTGAGGCTTTTGATTTTGGTCTAAAATTTTTATCTGTTTAACAACTCTATTTTTACCATTTGTAGTAATTTTCAATACCCCCCCCGTATTTGCAGCCCAAATTGCCTTTGAAATGGGGTCTTTTTGAAAATCAAAAATAGTCGTAGGATTATTGAAATTTTCTAAATTTATTTTTTGTAAACCTTTATTTTTATCCCATTCAAACGCAGCTAATTGATTGTTATATCCTGCATAAATTACCCCCTCAGTATCCACGCTTATTTTATTGACAGATTGATTGATGTCGTTAAAATTAAAAAACTGTTCGGTCTTTTGGTCAAAAACAGCCAAACCATTTTGAGTTGCCAACCATATTTGTCCCGTTGGACTAATGCTTATATCGTTGATGCGATTGGAATAAACTTGTTTTAAAGAGCTGTTGCGATTGACATAATTTTTAAGAATATACCCATCATAACGGCACAAACCCCCATAAGTACCCAACCAGATGAAACCCTTTTCATCTTGAGCAATACAAGTCACGTCGGTATGTGGCATACCATTATCAACCGTCAAATGACGAAATTTGAGGTTTAAATCTTGTGCATTTATAGAAAAAACAAGACAGCAAACGATAGATATTGCAAAAATGAATTTGGACATTAGAGCTAATTTATTGACGAATTTACGAAACTTCATCAAAGTAATGCGCTTTTGTCCGTTTGGTTTTGCTTTTTTGTGCGGGAGATTTGACTAAAGCACCCCCTCAGTATTTTAGCTATATTTTGCGTTTTGGGATAAGATTACCAATAGGATTACGTCCGTTTTTATAATAGTAAGCATCAATATATTCCCTTTCAATACGTGTTGCTTCTACCCTACCCTCAATATCTTTGATTAAAATATGAGCATCATATTTTTCATATTCCGCAGCATTATTCATTTCAAATAATTGCCTCCGAACACGTTCAGATAATCCATCAGCATCAATAGGGTCGTCAGTGATACCGTATTTGAAGGTATCCCCATTTTCTATTTTGAAAATCTCGTACAGATGATGCAAGTTTGGATTTTCTAACGAATTGCCGTGTAATTTCATCAATCCTTATTCTGAATATTAAAAGAAGCCCAACCTGAAGTGTTACTAAACGTTTCGACAGGATAAGCCCAAACGTGTTCTAAGGGTTTTCCAAGTTTTAATTGATGGGCTGCATTGGGTATTCTAAGTAAAGGAGCAAAAAGAAGATGGTGAGGCATTTTATCGGGATTTTTACGGATATGCTCGAAAAAAGCTCGACCATTAGCTATCACACAACAACGGGAATAAAGAAATCTATCGGCAGAAAAATCTTCATCTATCGAAAGAGTATTGTTTGCGGCATAGCGTTCATTATCTAAAAGGTATAATTTATGAGAAAGTATATCTGCAAAATCATAAGTATATCTTAATGGAAAATTGGCTAAATCTTTTACCACTGGCAAAATGACAGTCCTATCATCACCCTCCTTTGTCCAATCCAATTTTGCTATTAAATCCCAAAAAATGGCTTCTGTTAAACTCCCATTTTGAGGCTTGGCACTTAATTTTATTTGAACTTGGGCATCTGGATAATGCTCTTGCAATTCCCGTAAGGTTTGGTCGCTGATATTGCGTAATGGATACCTTAATATATTTGTCATTTTAAGCGATATGAAAATTTTTATTCCTTACAAATATAGGTATTATTTGGAAATAAACAATTAAAAAAAACACCCCCTCAGTATTTCAACACTAAAGAGGCGTTTTTTAACAAGAATGTATTTATCAATTCATCGTAACTTTCTCATTCGTTTTACTCAACCGATACAACCTCGCTCCATGTGGCTCAATCTCTGCTGAAATTTTACTTTTCACGATACCCAAATTTTTCTTTTCCCACAAATCTCGTAGGCGATAATTATCTCGCATATACTCGTGTTCCATATCAAATTCAATTTTTTGCGTTTTTTCACCGATATTGAAAAGGGCAACAAAACGGTCTCCCGTCTTGGGGTCGGTAGCAATCCAGACAACGCCATTGTGAAATTCATGGATTTGCCGATTGTCTGTACTGTTTTGATTGACCGCTAAGACTTCTTCATTTTGCAAAAACGTTTTAATGGTTTCTTGCGGTGTGGACAGTAAATCGCCGCCCATCATCAGAGGAGAACGGGCGATACTCCACAAGGTCATCAAAGTATAATGTTCGGGTATGGTAAATTCTGACATACGCTCCTTGCCATGCGGACGGTTTTGCAACGATAATTTTCCTATCGGCAACATATCGGCATCGGGCCATCTGTTTTCACGAGTATGGGGTGCCCATGCGTTCATCAAATCAAAATTTCGGCGCAATGACTCCCATTTATCCCAAAAATCGGCTGAAATACGCCACATATTGGCATTTTTCATGAGGTGTTCGGCTTGGGCAATTGGGGCTTCTCCACACGACAAACTCAACACCATTGGACGACCGCAACGTTCAATGGCTTTATGCATCATCTCAATTTCGCCTTTGTGGTACATCGGGAACATCATATCATCGGCTTTGATGAAATCCACCCCCCATTGGGCGTATAATTCAAACAGTGAATTGTAATATTCTTGCGCCCCAGCTTTTGTCGGGTCAACGCCGTAGAGGTTGTTTTGCCAATTGCAGGTATCCCACGGTTCGGCGATGTCTTGCGCTTTATATTTCGTGCCTTTTATGGGTAAATTTTCAAAATAGGCTTGGCGTGGTATGCCCCGCATGATGTGAATACCGAATTTCATACCCTTGCTATGCACCCAATCCGCTAAGGGTTTGAAACCCTTGCCTCCTGCTGCGGAAGGAAAACGCTGTTCGGAAGGCAATAAGCGTCCGTATTCGTCCATGACCAATTTATCCAACGGCTTGCCGTCTTCGGTCATGCGAATATTGGGGTGTCCGTGTCGGCGTTTGGGATTGTTCCAATTGCCCGGTGCGTGGTTGAACCAAACGTAGTCAATGACTGCATAATCCCAACCATATTGCTTGAGGTGAGTGTCCATGTACTCTACGGTTTGGCGATATTCTTCTTCGTTAATGCGACAATCGTAGGCATCAAAACTGTTCCACCCCATTGGCGGACGGGGTGCAACAACAGTTTCTTTTTTGCTTGAAACAGCCTTCGTTTTTTTGGCGGCTGTTTGTGCAAATACGGATAGGTTTATTGTTAAAAGTGCTAATAGGATGAGCGTTTTTTTCATTTTTTTAGATATATTTTGTAAACACATAGGCACATAGGACACATAATTTTATTTTTAAAACACTCATAATCAACTATTTATAAAAAACTATGTGTCCTCTGTGCCTATGTGTTAAAAAAAAAATTATGTTGAATAATTAAAAACCCGATGCTTTCGTACCCGTTTTTTTAAATAAATCAGCTAAGGCAAAGGGTTGGTGTGCTTCTCGCATCATGCCCGACATTTGCTTGACGATTGTAGGATTTTGTTGCGCTATATTTTTTGTTTCTGAAACATCTGTTTTTAGGTTGTATAGTTCAACCGTCGTTTTTGAGGGGTCTTCAACATTGAGTTTTATGAGTTTCCAATCGTTCCACAAAACGGCTTGTCTGCCACCCAATTCATAAAATTCCCAGTAGAGGTATTTGTGCTTTTTCTGTGCTTTCGGATTGTTTTTTAAAGTCGGTAGAAGGCTGATACCGTCAATATTTGTCGGTTTTGTTCCGCCTGTTATGTCGCAAAACGTTGGCAGCCAATCCCAAAAAGCGGATATGTGTCGGCTTTCGGTATTGGATTTTATGGTATTTTTCCAACGCACAATCGTAGGGACACGAATACCGCCTTCGTACATATCCCGTTTTGTACCCCTCAGTAATCCGTTGCTATCGAAGTAATCTGCCGAGTGTCCGCCTTCATTATGCGGTCCATTATCGGAAGTGAAAATGATGATTGTGTTGTCATCTAAGCCCATTTCTTTTATTTTGGCAGAAATTTTACCGACCGTATTATCCAAATCCCGCATCATTTTGGCAAAACCTTTTTCGGAACTTTTCCAATCTTTTTCAGCAAATTCGCCATAATCGGTGACTTCCATACCGTCTTTTTTAAATTCAGAATTGGCATGGGGCGTATTGACCGTCAGCATCAAAAAGAAAGGCTTCTCTTTGTTTTTATCTAAAAACTCACCTACTTCTCTGTCAAATTCATAGGGTACATACTTGGCTTTTTGCGTACCGATACCGAGACATATATCTTCTGGAATTTTGCGATTTTCACCTAAAACCTTCTGGGCTTCGGGTGTCATCTCAGATTTATTGCCTTCGAGTGGGTATCTTTCACCGTTTTTATACAAAAATTCGGGAAAAAATGTATGGGCGTGCCACATATCCACAAAGCCAAAATGATAATCAAACCCATTTTTCAAAGGGTCGTCATTGGGCGGTTTATTGCCCATGCCCCATTTACCAATGATGCCCGTTGCATAACCCGCTTGTTTGAACACTTCGGCAAGGGTCGTTTCTTCGGGTTTGATAAGTTGCCCGACAGGTTGATTACCTCTGATGGAAGTATGCCCAACGTGTTTTCCTGTCATCAAAGCACAGCGAGAGGGCGCACAGACCGTTGAACCCGCATAATGCTGTGTCAAACGCACCCCCTCAGTAGCGAGGCGGTCAATATGCGGTGTGGCAATAATTTTTTGCCCAAAACAGCCAATGTCTCCATAACCCAAATCATCGGCGAGGATGAAAATGACATTGGGGGTTTTAGTCGAAGCATTTTTTTTATAAAAAGCAAAACTGGAACAAATGCACAAGGCTAAAATGCCAATCGCATATTTTATTTTTAGCATGAGTAAAGAATTTGAAACGAAGATAGAGGATAGGAATTTTTAGGGGTTGTTCGATTGTACGAGTGGTTGGTGATATTGTACTTTGTCGGTTTTCGGATACGTACCCCCTCAGTATTTTTTGTTTTTTGGAGTAATCTACATGTTACCTAACGCCTTTCCCTTCGGATAAATATCAAAAAAAGAAGCAGAACGAGAGAATAACACATCAAATTCCATAAAGAAATTGGTTTGTCCTAATAATAAAGGTATGTTATCAGCTTGAGTCCATGCAAAAGCCAATCTTACGGTAGGATAGCTTTCAATTGTAGCGTTTATAAGAATGCCATACGCTTCATAAGCCTTCAAATTACCGCCCAATTCAACAGGAACACTTTGAGACTCCCATGATAAACCCAAACTAATACCTATTGAAAAGGGTAATACGTTGACCATTGAGCCTGTATCAAGCATAGCATGTGTTTTTATACTATGTGCATTATGATTTAAGGTAAGTGGTAAAAAAGGCATTAAAACACCTTGCCCTTTATGTGCAGGTGATGGTATATAAGGGAAACGCATAAAATTATTGGTTTGAGTTTTCAAGAAGTTGCAAAAGCGTTTCAGCAGCTTTTGGAGAATCATAGGCTGACCAAACTGTTGCAGGAGACGGCTGTTGTAAGGTTTTTAGCTTAGCTGTATCTGTTTTGGTATCATCTATAGATTGGAATTGTTCATTTTCTCGTTGTAGTGGTTTTTGAACAAAATGAATTTTTAACCTTTTTAATAAAGGTTGAATAATTGCCCAATCGCTTAGGTTTGTTATTTTTAATTCTACAACTAATGTCATAATTGATTAATTTATGACAAAAATAAATGTTTTTTTTGAATCCACAATAAATAGTTTTCAATACAGAGCTATAGATTACAAATAAACAAAACAACCGAACAATACAGCAAATCCATAAAAAACAAATATGTTTCCTTTGTACAGTGACTTAGTATTTTTAAATAACTAAACTTTGCACTAAGGATGATGAAAAACAAACTATTCCTATTTTTATTGGGTAGCTTCCTATCAATTTTTTCACTCAACGCCCAAACAAGCAAAATTTCGGGTGTTGTGAAAGACGATAAAGGACAACCACTACCCGGCGCAACTGTCCAAATATTCGGGACAACAAAGGGAACACTTACCGATTTCGATGGCAATTTCTCTCTCGAAGCCTCTCCTACCGATGTTTTACAAATTAGTTTTGTAGGCTTTGATGCAGTTAAAACCACAGTTGGTACTCAAACTACACTTGATATTGCCTTATCAACGGGCAATGTCTTGGAAGAAGTCGTTATTTCGGGTTATGGTATCGAAACCATACGGCGAGATGCGACAGGGGCAAGTTCCAAAATAGATAAAGCCAGTTTGGAAAGCACTGCGCCCGTTTCCATTACCGAAGTCATGCAAGGACGGGCTGCGGGTGTGAATATTGTCTCTGCCGATGGCTCACCGGGGGCGGGGGCGAGTATCAATATTCGGGGTTTTACGTCACTCTCGGCAGGCACTTCGCCTTTGATTGTGATTGATAATATTCCTTATATCATCAATAGCAACGATGCCACAAATCCATTGGCAACGCTCAATCCCAACGATATTCAGTCTGTTGATATATTGAAAGACGCTTCGGCAACAGCATTATATGGTGTCGGTGCATCAAATGGCGTTATCGTTATCACGACTAAAAAAGGGCAAAAAGGCAAACCCCGTATTAATTTAAGTATAAAACGTGGTACAGGACAATTAGCCCGACAATTGGAAACCTTGACCCCACAGGAATATGCTTTGTACAGAGCCGACAGAGTACGTTCAGAAGCTGGTGATAATTCAGGTTTAACGTCAAGTGTTTTGTTTCCCGGTCAACCCAGTGCATGGGAATTATTAGCCAATCCAACAGGAGCGAATATTGATGCTGACCCTAATAAAATACTGACAGACCAATACGGTATTACCAATTATGGCGGCACAAATTGGCTTGATGTCATCACCCGTGATGCCAAAAAAGAGTTTTATGACCTCAATTTTTCGGGTTCTACTGAGGGGGGTACTTCTTACTTCGGTTCATTAGGTTATGCCAATGAAGAGGGGGTAATTATCAATTCCAATTTTAGACGCCTTTCGGGTTTGTTGAATGTGGAGCAAAAACTAAGCACTATGCTCACCGCAGGGGTGAAATTGCAATATACTAACTCCAATTATGGCGGTTTGATTGGCGATTGGCGGGCAGATAATGCCATTGCTCAATCTAATTTTCTCAATCCTTTTATCAATCGAGATAATATTTTGGGAACTGCGGGCGGTATTGCCAATAACGGTGGTAATGGTGTGGGTCTCGAAAGCCCCGAATATCGCATCAATAATTTGGAAACCTCACGCGGGTCGGATTGGTTGGCAGGGAATGTGAATTTGTCTTTCAAACCTGTCTCTTGGTTAGAATTGGCTGTCAATGCAGGTCTTATTACCGATAATAGTAACCGAGACTATTACGCACCCAGTCTTTTGCGCGAAGCTCAAAATACTAAAGGACGTGTGGATTTAGAAACAGGGAGAGACAGCCGCATTGTGATACAACCCCGTTTGGCTATCAATAAAAAATTTAAGGGTGGTCACAGTTTCAATGCCACCTTTGTTTTTGAGGCACGAAAAGAAACGAAAACGAGTAATTTTACCCGCTATGAGCAATTTAATACAGAAGTTTTGAAGGGCAACAGCTTGGCGGCGGCTAAAAATATCATTTCTACACCCAATTTTCAAGACAAACGCGACCGTTCTTACATTGGACGTATTCAATACAATTATAAAAGCCGCTATATCCTAACGGCTTCTACCCGTATTGACGAGTCTTCCCGCTTTATCAACGATAGACAAGGCATTTTCCCTGCCGTTTCCGCAGCGTGGAACGTATCGGAAGAAGGTTTTATGAAACCGCTTGAAAAGGTTATATCTACTTTTAAAGTAAGGGCGGGTTTTGGTATTACGGGCAATAACCAAATCCCTGTCAATGCGGGTGTTTCGTTGGCAAATCTTGCGAATGTTTCTTACCCGTTTAACAATGCTTTGAATACGGCGGTTAATCCTTCCAACCGTTTTGCCAATCCTGATATTACTTGGGAGACCACAAAAGGTACAAACTTAGGTATTGATGTTGGTTTTCTAAAAGACCGTTTTACACTCACGACTAATGTGTATCGCAACGTCACGACAGGGCTTTTATTGGATATTCAATTGCCAGCTTATTCTGCTTTTACAAGTGCTATTCAAAATTTAGGGTCTTTGGAGAATAAAGGTTTAGAATTTGAAGTCGTTTCGCGCAATTTCACAGGCAAGTTTTCATGGACAACCAATTTTAATATCTCTTTCAATCGGAATAAAGTATTGGATTTGGGCGGTCAGCCCGAAATTGGTTTCCGTGCAATTGGCACAGGCAGCTTACCTAATGATGTTATTCTACGGGTTGGCAAGCCGATAGGCGTGTATTATGGCACTATTCAAGATGGTATAATCAATAATGATTTTGAACGCTACAATGCTACCCCAAAAGTTCAAGACCACAATACAGGCGAATTTGGTTATTTTGACATTGACGGCAATGGCTTGATTGAGCGCACAGAATATGTCCCGATGGCTTATACTTTGCCGATTCACACGGGCGGTATAGGCAATACGCTTTCTTACAAAGGTTTTGATATTTATGCGTTTGTGCGTTGGTCGTATGGCAATGATATTGTCAATAACAACCTCAATCGGGCGCATTATTTACGAGGCGACTTGAACTTGCAGCGCAATGTGGCTTCCGATATTTGGAATCGCCAGAATGAAAACCGCAATTATCAAGGGTATTCTGCCATTTTCACAACCCGTATCAACTCCCTGTTTTCACGCAGTGAAATGGTGGAAGATGGGTCTTATCTCCGCTTGGAAACGGTGCGTTTGAGCTATGCTTTACCGAATAAATTGTTAAAAAAATATAAGGTCGGCGCAACAAAAATCTATCTAACAGGTCAAAATTTGGGTTTATTGACGCGCTACTCTTGGTATGACCCTGAAGTCAATGCCGCGAGAGGCAACAATAGACAACTTTTCCCTGGCTTAGACGAAGGGGCTTATCCGCGTACACGGACTTTATTGGCGGGTTTGGATTTGAGTTTTTAAATAAAAGCACCCCCTCAGTATTTTCATCAAAAAAAGACAGTTTTACAATGAAAAAAATACTTTCTATTATATTCCTTTTCGGTTCAATCGCCCTTTTTCAAGGTTGCAAAGATTATTTAGAACCCGAAATCAAAACAGATATTTTCTTAAATAAATATGGCAATACGCCTACCGAAGCCAGTTTATTACTCACGCAAGCCTACGTGGATTTGCGAGACGATAATGTTACAGGTTCTGTTTTTTGGCAATTTTTCACCACAGACTATTCCGTTCCGCCCGCAGGTACGAGTTTGGCACGCAGCCTTATTGCAAAATTGTCTTACGATGCCGCAGAAGGCGACATTCTCAATATTTGGACAGCGCATTACAAAGCCATTTCGAGACCCAATTTATTGATTGAAAAGGCGGATTTCAATATTGCCAATGCCTCAACAACGGCGGCTGATAAAACAGCATGGGCTAAAATATCGGGAGAAGCCCGTTTTATAAGGGCTTTCCTCTATTTTAATCTGGTACGCTTGTACCGCAATGTGCCAATTATTGACAAGTTTTTCACGTCTTTTGACCAAATTGCGAATGTATCCAATGCGTCAGGCGATAAAATGAAAGAACAGGAAAGTAAAACCTATGCGTTTATTATCAACGACTTGAATACAGCTATCGCCCAATTATCAACGAGCGTGGAAAGAGGACGTGCCAGCAAAGGGGCTGCCCAAACTTTATTGGCAAAAGTGCTTTTAACAAAAGCATCTATTGCGAAATACAGGGATAAAACAGGCGATGGCAAAGCCGATTATGAAGCTGCCTTGACCCAATTAAATGCCGTTATCAATAGTAAACAATATGCTTTGAAAACCTATTTCCCCGATAATTTTATCAGAGATAAGCAATATACAGGCGCAAATGAGACGATTTTCATGCTGGAATTTAACGAATTGGATAATGCGGGAGGCAGAGTAGGACTAAATTCGGGGTATCTAAATAACGCCAATAGCAATGTCGAAATGGGTGCTGTCTCAGGGGCAAATGGCGGACAATTCGCCACAGATTTTGGTTGGTCGGCTTATGATTTAAACAGCCCTGGCGATATTGTCAGACGGTTTTGGACATTTGAAGAAGGTGATTTCCGCAGTTTTAATGTCAATGGTGTGGCTGGTTTTCAAAATACCGCAGCCGATTGCCCCGATGGT
>JAYTON010000385.1:0-2337 GCA_043747725.1 Saprospiraceae bacterium | reverse complement strand
GGAGCCCGTTTAAATTCTCTGCCTTCTGCCCGCGGCTCAAAGAAATCGTAAGTTGTGAAAGGTTGGTTATAGTGCCATAGATTAGCCCACCATTGGCTTTTGAATTTTCCCCAAAAGCCCGTTTCCACGCCAAAATCCATGAATCGTTTAGAACTGTATTGAAAATTCTGATTCGCATTCAACCAAGTTTGGTAGGTTTGAAAAATCTTCGTCGGCTCTACCTTTTGATAAGAAACATTAAAATTATGGTTAATAAAATTATTACCATTGAAAATACCTAAGTCATTGGGATTCCATTTTTGATTCTGAATTTCTTCCGCCAAACGCCATGTCCAACTACCACTGACTTTATTTAAACCTAAATTGGTTGTAAAACCTCGATCGGTCGGCGCATCTTTCTGAAATATTTGACTCAATCTGCCGCCAACCAATATCTCATATTTATTTCCTTTATTTCTGAGTCGAGTATAGAGAGCCGAAACGTCGGCATCACGTCCCGAGCCATCGCGCAAAGTGGCAGCATTAGTAAAACTGATTTCAGAGTTATTTTTCAAGGCTTGACTCAATACAAACACATTATAATTGGTGAGAGCCGCCGTTTGCACTTTTCGAGTGGCGCCCGTTTCGGTATTTTCCACCTCCGCATACATCGGCGCGGTTACTGCATTTAAGAAGCCGACCCCCAGATTACCTTTGGTTCTGCCCGATATTTTAGTCGCATTATAGAGTTGTGTCTCCGTTGGATTGTTTTTAATGACCTCATTTTCTTTGGTTTCCACATTATAGTACCCAGTCGGCGTTCCTCCAATGCGGCGCGAATAAAATATATCGCCTTTTCCAAATATCTCAGACCCCTCAGTAAAAAACGGTCTATTTTCATTAAATTGCACTTCAAAAGGGCTGAGATTCAAAACTTGATTGTCAGATTGCACTTGACCAAAATTTGGAATCAAAGTCATATCCAGCGTAAAACTTTGATTGATACCATATTTCAAATCCAAGCCGCCCGTCAATTGTTTTTGATTGCCATATTTATAACCCCCATTCGCATCATACGAAGGAGAGCGTTGCACCGCCGCCGCCAAATAAGGTGAAAATTGCAAACGCAATGGTGGTTTAATATTATTTAAGTCCGTTAGAGAACCATATTGAATCACTAAACCATCAATTTTGGGGTCAAAACCTGCCCAAGAACCTTCTTCGGTGGTGCGATTAATGCCGCGCGCAATCTGCAAGCCCCATGATTGATTGGGTTTATCGGCAAAACGCAAAGCAGAAAAAGGTATTTTAAACTCAGCAACCCAACCATCTTTTTGCATCGAAACTTCGCTTTCCCAAACGGCATCCCAACTGAAATCGGTGTTATTGCCATTCGATATACGTGAGTCGAATTGCGCGCCCGCCGCCGTCACGCCGAAGCGAAAAGCATTTTGATCATCGTCGTAAGTATCAATTCCGACATTCATAATATCGGTAGCAATATCCAAATTATCACGTGCGCCTAATTCACGGCGTATTTTATCTGGTTCAGGGTCATACAGATAACCTAAAATATAGAGAGCATCGTCGTCATAAGCGATTTTAACTTCTGTTCTGAAACCTGATTTTTTATAAGGCTGTGGACGATGCATAATAAAATCGTCAGCAATGGGTAAGCCTTTCCAGCAGTCGTCGTTGGGGTTGCCATCTATTTTAGGTGGCTTCGCAATACGCGTCGCTTTGAGTGAAGGTTTGGGATTTTTCACATATTTTACGGTGTCAGTGGTGGTTACAACCGTTTGTGCTGTAGCGTTTTGTAGAAAAAAAACCCATAATAGGCATACAATACTCATTAAAATAGGCATTTTACTGAGGGGGTGTTTAGAGTTTAGGAAGATGTTTTTAATAAGTCGGGTGATGAAGTTTTCGGTTAAAAAGAAGGATAACAGCAAAAGCTTTTTCATTGCTAAGGTTTGTTTTAAGTTAAGTTTAAGGAATTTTAATTTAAATTTAGATGGCAAAATTTGAATTATGATAGAGAGACAAGAGAAAAATAGAGGCGTTGCATAGTTTACGAAAATATTCGTAAATAAATATAAATAAATTGCTGGAGGAATTCCAGCAATTTTTTAGTAAAACAAATAATGGGTTAAAAGTCTGAGAGGTTTTCTTTGGGCATTGGCATTCATTATGTCATACCATTTTTTGTCAAAAACAAATCGTCCAAGATTCTGTTCCAACTTCTAACAAGTTTTATGTCACCCCTGACACACATGTATGAAAAAAGATATAGAAAATAGACAAGACATAGAATTGTTGGTGACGACATTTTATGATAAATTGCTTCAAGATTCGTTG
>JAYTON010000384.1:0-14975 GCA_043747725.1 Saprospiraceae bacterium | reverse complement strand
CCCCCTCAGTATTTAATATCTTTAAATCCTACAAAATGATAAAAACCACCATTACCCATTGGCATAATCTTCTTGAAAGCGGCAATTCAGCAGGGCTTGATGAGTTGCTGGCAGACAATGCTGTTTTCCATTCGCCCATCGTGCATACTCCTCAGTATGGGAAGGCTTTGACGAAAATGTATCTATCGGCAGCCTTCATGGTCTTGAACAATGACACCTTTACATACGTGCGCGAAGTTGTGGGGGAGAGGGACGCCGTCTTGGAATTTGAAGCAGAGATTGACGGTATCAAGGTCAATGGCGTGGACATGATTAAATGCGATGATGAAGGGAAAATTGTTGATTTTAAAGTAATGGTTCGCCCACTCAAAGCTGTAAATTTGATTCATCAGAAAATGATGGTAATGCTCGAAAAGATGAAGTAGCGCACCCATCTTGTTTTTATCTGAAACGCTGTTATCTTTGTATTTTTTAACTTGAATCAATCATGACTGAAACACCACAGCAAGCCTATATCAGCAAAGTCCACCTAAAAGGCTATAAAAGTATTCGCGACTTGGAGATTGACTTCAAGCCTGGACTGAATATTATTATTGGACCGAATGGGAGCGGGAAGACTAATTTTTTGGAGTTTTTGCATAGACAATTCAATAACAATAGAAAAGTTGAGTTAGATGATAACAACACTGAAATAACATTTCATATTGACAAGACACAATATGAAAATCATATAAAAAGTGAAATTCAAAGTAGCTCTGATGGGTTTTTGTATTCAATTGATGACAAATTATACAAAGAGAAAAAAACCTTATTTCATCGAAAAACATATTACAATGAAGAAGGCATTTTAACATCGTTGGAACAAAAGGCGGGATACAATGAAAAGTGGGAAATTTTCAAAGAACCATTGGTTTTCGTTCGTCATGGTAATCTTTTAACAGAAGCTCTAACAAAAGGCTCCAGTTTTCAAATTAAGTTTACTAAGAAAAGAATGCTTTTTGTTACAAGAGTTAAAGGAATATATCCTTCGTCTTTTAAGTCAAACTTTGAAAAGGCTACAAATCCAGAAATTGATAATTTAGCGCAATATTTTTTATTTGAAAAGTATATTATTGACATTTTAAAGAAATATTCGCCAATTCAAGATGTAAAATTTGATACTAAAATAATACATCAGTATAGGGAATTAGATGGTAATGTAGTAGTAGATAATATTTTTCTTTTATTCAAAATAAATAATAATTGGCTTCAATGGACTCAATTATCGGATGGAACAAAAAGGCTTTTCTATATTTTAACTTATATTTTAGATTTATATTCTAAAAGAAAAATTTTCTTCCTCGAAGAACCCGAACTCGGTATCCACCCCGACCAACTCCATAAACTCATGGATTTTCTCATTGAGCAATCCAAAGAGAAGCAAATTATTATCACAACACATTCACCTGAAGTGTTGAACGCTATTCATCCTGATGAATTGGATAGAATCATCGTTACGCGGTATGATGCTGATAAAGGAACGATTATGCACAAACTCACACCGGAGCAAGCTAAAGAAATGGGTGAGCGGGTCAAAGAAGGAGATATGTTTTTGAGTGACCGTTGGGTGCATTTAAATTTAGAAGACGAAATCTTTAACGCTACAAAATTGAATGAAAAATAAAGCAAAACGCTTAAAAATAGCTATTTTAGGAGAACATCCCGACAATGATGCCGAAGCATTTCGAACACTTTTAGAAAAAAGACCTTATCCAAACGCTCAATTCGATATTCCTATTCGCAATTTAAGAGGCGGACAATTCGAGGTGCCTACGGCTGTGGTGAGGCAGATTAAAAACGTGAAAAGAGAACAATCTTTTGATAAATTCATCATCATACGCGACCTCGATGGCATATTATCAGAAAGCCATAAAGTGAAAAATCGGGATGATTGGTTTAGAAAAGTCAATCAAGGCATTGATGGAAGTGGCATTTTTTACCTCGCCATTGCCGAAACAGAAGCCCTCCTCCTCTCAGACATCGAAACCATCAATAAAAAATATGGCACTCAATTAAAGCAACATCCCAACACGATAAACATTGAAGACCCTAAAGAGGAACTGAAAATTGCAACAGGAAAAAAAAGTAAAAACCCTTATGAACCCAATCACTGCGGCGATATAATGCAAGCCATAACTTTTCAAAAAGTATTTGATAATCATAAGGGCGAGCGCAGTTTTCAAGCATTTATTAAGGAATTAGATGGGATTTTGAAATAGAAGCACCCCCTCCTGCCACGCTCTGCTCGCAGTGACAATTTTCTTTTTTCTCCAAAAATAGCTCTACTTTTACCTCAAATTAATTCAATTTGAGCACTCAAGTCCTTTTAATAACGCCGCCTTTTACGCAATTGAATACGCCTTATCCTGCGACGGCGTATATCAAGGGCTTTTTGAATACTCAAAATATTACTGCTTTTCAAACGGATTTGGGTATTGAAGTCATCTTAGCGTTGTTTTCAAAACAAGGGTTGACGGATTTATTTGCTCAAATTGAAGCCTCTAATCAAGTGCTTTCTGAGAATGCCCAACGCATTATGGCTTTAAAAGATGATTATATCCATTCAATTGATGCCGTTATTTTGTTTTTGCAGGGTAAAAATCCCACTTTGTCGCACTTGATTTGTCAAGAAGGTTTTTTGCCTGAGGCATCTCGTTTTGCTCAATTGTATGACCTCGATTGGGCTTTTGGCTCTATGGGTACGCAGGATAAAGCCAAGCATTTGGCGACTCTTTACCTTGAAGATTTGTCGGATTTAATCATGGAATGCGTGGATGCTCATTTTGGGTTCAGCCGCTATGCCGAGCGTTTGGCTCGGTCTGCTAATAGTTTTGATGAATTATACGCTGCTATGCAAGCAGATTTGACTTTTATTGATAAAATTTCACTCGAAATACTGAGGGGGCATCTTTTCGATTTCGGAGGTGTGATTTCGGATTTCGGCGAAGGTACACCCAAATCCGAAATCTCAAATCCGAAATCGAGATTGGTGGCGATTACCGTTCCTTTTCCGGGCAATTTATACAGTGCTTTGCGGTGTGGGCAATGGATTAAAAAGCATTATCCGCATATAAAAGTAGCGATGGGCGGCGGTTTTGCGAATACGGAATTGCGGTCGCTGACGGATGCGAGGGTATTTGAGTTTTTTGATTTTATCACGCTCGATGATGGGGAAGCACCGCTTCAAAATTTGATTGAACACATTGATGGCAAACGCCCTATTGAATTGTTGAAACGAACCTTGACACTCATCAATGGTAAGGTGGAATACATCAATAACAGTTTTACTAAAGATTATAAACAAGCGGACGTTGGTACGCCCGATTACAGCGATTTGTGGTTGGATAAATATATTTCAGTGATTGAAGTTGTGAATCCGATGCACCGCATGTGGAGCGATGGGCGGTGGAACAAGCTCACGATGGCGCATGGTTGCTATTGGGGAAAATGCACGTTTTGCGATATTTCTTTGGATTATATCAAATTGTATGAACCCGTTGCAGCCAATCTTTTATGCGATAGAATAGAGGAATTGATTGCTCAAACAGGTCAAAATGGGTTTCATTTTGTGGATGAAGCCGCGCCACCTGCCTTGATGCGGGCATTGGCACTTGAAATTATTAGGCGTAAATTGACCGTTAGCTGGTGGACGAATATCCGTTTTGAAAAGAGTTTTACGCACGATTTATGTCGCTTGCTCAAAGCATCGGGTTGTATTGCTATTTCGGGCGGCTTGGAAGTAGCGTCTGACAGGTTATTGGAGTTGATTCAAAAAGGCGTAACGGTGGCGCAAGTCGCTCAAGTGACGCGCAATTTTACGGAGGCTGGCATCATGGTTCATGCGTATTTAATGTATGGTTTTCCGACTCAAACGGCTCAGGAAACCATAGATTCGCTTGAAATGGTGCGCCAAATGTTTGAAATTGGTGTTTTGCAATCGGGTTTTTGGCATCAATTCGCTATGACGGCGCATAGTCCTGTGGGCATGTATCCAGAGAAATTTGGCGTTAAAAAAGAGAGCCATTTGATAGGCAGTTTTGCCAATAATGACATCGTGCATATCGACCCGAAAGGGGCTGACCACGATGCGTTTAGTTATGGTTTAAAAAAATCGTTGCTTAATTATATGTACGGTATTGGCTTTGAATTGCCGTTGCAAGATTGGTTTGATTTCAAAGTGCCGCGCACAAAAGTACCCCCTCAGTATATTGAGCATTCTTTAATAGATGAAGCTATTATTTCATTGAAACCCACCGCTAAAATCATTTGGTTGGGTGGAATGCCGACAGTTCAATATTTTACTAAAACTAAAAAAGGGCGACAATTTGACATGACAACACTGTCTTTTCATGAAAAAAAAGAAACTTTTACGCTACAAATAGGCAAGGCACAAGCAGCATGGTTACTCCATATTTTACCTCAATTATCGCCTAAAAATTATGAAATTCTCACTTTTCAAGAAGTAAAAGCCCATTACGAAGCAGCAGGATTAGACGACTTTGAACTGTTTTGGTACAATAAACCATTTAATGTGATAGGTGGTTTTGGCTTGTTGATTCTGTAATTCAAATCGTATCGCGGAACTGGAGTTCCGCACGCGCACTATTTTTATTTATAAATTTAGTTATGTTAAATTAAATGAACACAAATCGTTGAAAATCAATATTTTATGAAATTTCATTTAATACTTTTAATCAAAATATTGAGCGGAGCTTCCTTTTAATTTTCATACAAAACAGGATTAATCGGCGTGTTAATCACTTCACCTACCACTGCATTGGGACACCAAGTATCCCAATCCGCTTGCTGATTGTCATTGTTCGGTTGTTTGAGGCGCATATTTTTATCCATATAAATGATGGTCATCACCTCCCGCATTTTATCGGTTTTATTCGCACCTGCTCGATGAAATACCCAACCCGAATGGAAGCTCACTTCGCCCAAATCGAAAGGCTCAATCACTTGCTCAAAATCGCTCAATCGCAGTTTCTTTTCAATAATATTTTCACTGTCATTACTGATTTTGAGCGTTCTGCCATCTTGCAACATAAAACTTTTAGCACTGAATTCTAAGGGACCCATTTCCAAAGGCGTCTTTTGCAGGGGCATCCAGACCGTCACGGTGTTGTCATTACTGAGGGGCCAATAATACTGGTCGGCATGCCAAGGGGTGAAGCCGCCGCCTGCTTCTTTGTAGAGAGCTTGGTCGTGATACATCCGCACGCCTTCTACGCCCATCAAATCAGTCGCAATTTTAGCCAATCGCTTGCTAAAAACAATGTCTTTCACCGCTTCGGATTGCGTCCAGATATTCATGATTTGCAAAAAGGCTTTGCTGTAGGTATCGCGCTGCTCCAATGGTATGTGCTGCGTATTTAATCGCTGCACTTCTGCACTGATGGTGGTGCGCATATACTCCACAACCTCAGGCGATAAGACATTTTTCAATTTTATGAAACCATTGGAGCGATAAGACGCAATTTGTTCAGACGTTAATTCATAAGGCGCGTCTAAAAGTTGCTGAATATTTAAAGGCATTTTAGTCATGATTTTATTTTTAATTTTTAAATTGACTTTTCCCAATCCAACCCAGATGTGTATGGTCAAAACTATCGAAATATTTCAAGCCATAATGAAAATACTGAGGGGTGTTACTCCACCGCCCATACGGCTACTTCATAAGGTTTTAATTCAATTCCTCTTTGATAAGTCTGATTTTCGCCTAACAAACCAGTGAATCGTTTGAACCTTTTTAGAAATATCGGCTTTTGTAACGCATCTGATAGATTTACAGCCACTACTATTTGATGATTTTTATAGGTTCTTATAAAACTAAACACATTTTTATTTTTATTGTCATTTTCAGCAACGGCATACTGTCCATTTGATAATGCTGCATTGTTTTGCCTCAAATGAATTAACTTTTTATAATAATTAAATAAAGAATTAGCATCTTTTGAATGTTCCTCTAATGAAATACCGTCATCCGCTTTAAAGTTTGAATCTTCCCACCATTTGCCAGTATTTTTATACCACAACGCCGTGCCTTTTCCTTCGCCCGATTGATACCAATCAAAAGCCTCCCGGCGTGGAATATCATTGCCATCAGTGCTGCCATATGCGCCGTTAATGCCTTTCATGCCAATCTCTTGTCCGTAATATATAGATGGAATCCCGCCCATCAAAAGTTGTAAAGCCGCAGCTAATTTTTGTTTTTGGAGGTTTTTCTCTACCGAAGCGAAGCGGTTGATGTCATGGTTTTCTATAAAAATAATCTGCCCTTTCCCTTGTGGACGTAGCCCTAAAATAGTATCTGCTTTATTTATTAATTGTTGTTTATCAAACGATAAAATCGCTTCTTGCAAACCAAAACCAAACATTCTATCAACGCCCGCTTTTTCAAAATAAGCAAAACCGTAATCTTTCCAATCTGCTTGTTCAGCAACAATTTTTATTTTAGGGTTAATTTTCTTTAGTTGAGTGATTAAAGGCAACCAAAAATCTGCAAAAAGATTGGTCAGTTGGGGTTTATCATCTAAATTATCCATAGCATGGTCAAGTCGAAAACCATCCACGCCGTCATCAAATTTACCGTCTTTGTTAGGGTCAATGAAAGAAGAAAACAATTGGACGTTGTAGTCCAAAACTTTTTTGCTTTTCAAATTCACTGTTGTTGTCTTTATCTTCTTACCATCATAACTCGACACTTCTCGAAGCCCAAATATCATTGTAGCGGGTATTTTATGCGCCGCATCATCGAACAAAATGTAATCACTATAAGGGGATTGGAGGTTATTAACGGCATCTTTCCACCAAATATGCTTTTCAGTAACATATTGGGTTTCCATATCTAAGTGGATTTTCATGCCGCGTCGATGAATCTCTTTGACAAGTGCTAAATAGTCTTTCATCGTGCCAAATTCGGCATCAATTTTCTCAAAATCATTGGCAAAATAATTATGATAACAATCGGCATCATATAAAGGCAATAGCAAAATAGAGGTAATGCCCAAGTCTTGTAGATAGTCTAATTTTTGGCGTAAACCGTTCAAATCGCCTTGTAAATCGCCGTTGCTGTCGTAAAAACTCCGCTGAACAACATGATAGATGACTTCCCCTTTTTGAGCATTGGTCAACATTTTTTGTCCCCATCCTATATTGTATAGGATTAGAACAAGGGCAATCCCAATAAATTTTTTCATTTTTTTAAATTTAATTTTATGCGAATAAAAGTCTTATAAATACACCTCAAAAACCACAATATCCCGTTCTCTATCTTTACCCATCGCTATAATGTCTCCTTTTCCATGCTCAGTCCAGTCTTTTCAGGGGCTGCCCAGCCGTAGGGGATGAATAATATCTGAGATTTTGCCGCTGCATCTCTTTCAAAAGGTCGGCTCAAATTCTATTGAAATATAATGCAAAGAAACAGACATTCCCTACCCGATTCTTTGTCATTATTTACTAATATTGGTGTAATTTTACCTTAATTACAAATTCTATTTATAAATTAAGACAATTAGCGCCAAAAATGAAAGCGACTTATGAGCAATTGATTGAAAATATGGGCAGTTCTTTTCTTTACAGACAATTCAGTTTATCTTCATTTAATGCCCCTTATCATTTTCATCCTGAATTGGAATTGACTTTTATTAAACGCAGTAGAGGAACACGATTTGTGGGCAGCCAGATAAGCAATTTTGAGGCGGGCGATTTGGTTTTATTGGGCAAAAATGTACCACATTGTTGGCTCAATACTGAGGGGGATGATTTAATTGCTGACGCTGCACAATCCATCGTCATTCAATTTAAAGAAGATTTTATGGGCAATGCCTTCGGGTCTATTCCCGAAATGGCTGCTATTCATCAATTATTTCAAAAAGCCCAATCAGGTATTTTAATTAAAGGAAAAACAAGGGATAGGGTGCAGGATAAAATGTATGGGATAGAAACCGCCCATCCATTTAATAAATTGATGACCTTATTGGATATACTTCAAGATATAGCACTTTCTGATGACATTGAGTCAATTGACGCTCAGTTTTCAAGTTATAAATTATCCTCGCTTGATACCGAACGTTTTCAAAAAGTGTATGCTTATATCATTGAAAATTATACGCAGGATATTGCTTTAGATAAAATAGCTGCTATTGCTCACTTGACACCAACGGCTTTTTGCCGTTATTTTAAAAAAATGACCCGCAAAACGCTGATTGAAGTAGTGACTGAATTTCGCATAAAACACGCATGTCAATTATTGACAACTGTAGATAAATCCATATCAGATATTTGCTTCGAAAGTGGCTTTGGCAACATTTCTTATTTTAATAAAGAATTTAAAAAGTCCATCGGACATAGCCCGTTGAACTACAGAAAATATTTTTTAATCTTCAATGGTTGAGTTAATTAAAAAAAATATCCTCTTTTGCTTATATTTATAGCTTGAAATTGATTTTTTTAATCTCCTTGAAATCAATACTTAGCCAAATGCACCATGAAGTTTTTATACGCCTTTATTTTTTTTACCTTATCTCAACTGGCAACGTCGGCTCAGATTAGGATTGAAGTGGTCAAACATGCTGACTTGCTTTTGCCCGATGGTGATTTATACATCACGGGCACTTTCAATGATTGGCATCCGGGCAATGTAGCGCATATGCTGAAAAAAAAAGCAGGTGATATTTTTTATATTGATTTACCAGATACACTGACTTATTTTAAATACAAATTTACACAAGGCAATTGGAATTCGGTAGAGGGAAATACTGAGGGGGGGATGCGGCCCGATAGAATTTATGACCGCGATCAGGAAGCCAATCCCAAATATGTGTTGGTCACGATTGATAATTGGGAAAAGAAATCCGCTTATCAATTCTCTATCAAATCCGTTCCTGAAAATACACCTCATGATGCCTCACTTTATATTTCAGGTAATTTCAACAATTGGAATCCCCGGAGCGACATGTATAAATTGAAACCACAATTTGACGGTACTTACCGCGTGACAATTTATACCGATTTAGATAAGATAGAATATAAATTTACGAGAGGCAATTGGAATTCGGTGGAAGGCAGTGAAAGCGGAAAAGCGCGCCCCAATCGAATCATTGATAGAACTATAAAGGCAAATAATAATGCTGTATTAATAGATGTTGAAATTAAAACATGGGAGGATTTATCAGGCACATTCAATTTCTATTCTATCTACGATTTGTTGTTGTTATTCTCCGCTTTACAAGGTTTATTGTTCATTTTTGCCATCCCAACCATTCAAGATTATAATCGAGCAGCCAATCGGTGGTTAGTTATTTTGATGGTTTTTACTTCTTTGATTATGCTGATTCGAGTATTTACCAGTTATAGAGATGTGACTAATTTGTACTCTAAAATTCTATTGATTCCCGATTTTGTTTTATTTCTTTATGCGCCTTTGTTTTATTTTTATTTAAAAAAATTGCTCTTTCAAGGTCGAAAACTACCGGCTAAATGGGCTTATCATTTCATTCCCAGCATCATTCAGTTTTTTGCCTATTTGCCTTTTTTTCTCATGGATAGTAAGGTCTTTGGATTTAAATATCTCAATCGGGATTGGGATATTCAAACCCTTTTTTGGGTAGTCGGCAGCTTAGCCTTTCTATCCAATGTGTATTATTGGTTGCGCTGTTGCCAAATGTTGATTGATTATAAAAAGCATTTTCAGACACATTATTCCTACGAACAAAACCTTCAATATCTGAATATTGTCTCTGTTATACATGCGGCATGTTTGGGCTTGTGGGCGTTTGCGTGTATCCTGCCAATTGTCGGAAAAGTGATGTCGATTGATATTTATATGACTACTGAAAAGAGTATTGATGGTATTTGGTTGGTTTTTAGTCTTATTACTTATATTTTAGGGTTTTATGCGATACATCAGCCAGAGGTATTTAAGATGCCACAACAAGTTTCTTTTTTTATAGATACATCAGCGTTTACACCTAAAACAATTGCCTCAACTCATGAAAATATTATCGAAAATGCCCTTGCGAGGGACGAAGATATCACTGCGAGCAACGTGTGGCAGGAGGGGGGGATACCTGCTGAAGCCATGCCTTTGAAAGCAGTTTATAAAGAACATGAAAACTCTCAAAAGCCTTTTGATGAGTCATTATTGATTCAGATGAAAGAAAAAATTGAGGCTTATATGGAAAAATCTAAACCCTTTACCAATCCGAATTTGACCTTGAATGAATTAGCGAATAAAGTTAAAATACAACCGCACATCCTGTCTAAAGTGATTAATCAAGGCTTTCACAAAAACTTTTTTGATTTCATCAATACTTATCGCGTGGCGGAATTTAAGAAAAGAATGGAGGATAGTCGTTATAAAAACCATACGCTCATCAGTGTCGCTTACGACGTCGGATTCAATTCTAAGACAGCGTTTAATCGGTCTTTCAAAAAAATAACCAATCAAACGCCGAGTGAGTTTTATCAGAATAGCTTGGAGTGACTACAGCCTACTTAAAACCATTTGAGTGCGATGTCTGCCCTTTTGAGACTTTAACTTCATGGTTTTTTTACCAATATTCACAGCTCCTACATACCATTTACTGCTATCAGGCATCAAGATTTCGATGACATTTTGCCCCATATCGAAGTATTGGTCATTGTATGTCATGGGTTGACTGTCATAAAAACTTTTCCATGAGCCAGCGAGTATTTGATTTTCTTTGTTGATTATTAAAGTTTTCCAGTCTTTAAATTCTATCACACTGCCTTGAATATCGGCATTGGTTTTATTGTTAAATAGGGCTTCTTTGACATACCATTTTCCTATTACTAAACTACTGGTAGAAGGGCTACATCCTATAAGAATGAGCATTAGAAGAAAGATTAATTGTTTCATGATTTTGAGTTTGGTTTTAATAAAAGTGAATTAAATATTATTACCATAATTACTATAAAAATAAGGGAAATTTAGTGGAGTGGCAAGGGCGAATTGAAAATGTAATCAGAGAGTGTTATGTGACTTAATCCTCTACCCCCTCAGTATAAAACCCCAAAAGCCATGTAAAAACTGTTTCTCTCTTTCTCATTTGAAGAAATATTGTAGTACCACTTTAAGAATTTGTTACTGCTCAGGGATTGGATAATCCATTGAGATTCAGTATTTTATACAGCTTAACCTGTTAAAATAAAAATTAAAAAGATATTCATTAAAGTGGGTCACGAAATAATAGTTGGGCACTTACCTTTACGCCTCTAATTGGATTTCTATTCAATTGAATTAAACTTTACTTCTAAAATTAAAACAACGAGAATGATGAAAAAAAACTCTTCTTCCTTAAAAAGGCAGAAAGGGCTTTTAGGTGAGGCGAATAAACCACTATCCAAATGCCTTTATCTGCTGGTCTTTTTCCTACTATTCCAATTAAGTCTTTCTGCTCAAAAAACAGTGACAGGTAAGGTCACTTCTGGCTCAGATACTGAGGGGATACCGAGTGTGAGCGTCGTTTTGAAAGGCACTACACAAGGCACTATTACCGATATTGATGGTAAATACACCATCAGCGTACCCGATGAAAGCGCAGTATTACAGTTTTCATTTGTTGGATATACGACTCAAGAAATCATCGTCGGCAATCGCTCTTCGGTTGATATTGCGTTGGCTGAAGGCTCTACATTAAATGAGGTGGTCGTCATTGGTTATGGCTCTCAAAAGAAAAAAGATTTAACAGGTTCTATCGCAACGGTTTCGGAAAGAAATTTTCAGCACGGCAACATCGTATCGCCAGAGCAATTGGTCGCTGGTAAGATTGCAGGCGTAGCGATTACACCCGGTAGCGGTGCACCCGGCAGCGGTAGCCGTATTCGCATACGGGGTGGTTCATCATTATCATCTGATGACCCACTCATTGTTATTGATGGCGTGCCTTTGGCAAGTTCAGGCGTTGGCGGCATTGCCAACCCCCTCAGTCTCATCAACCCCAATGATATAGAATCGGTAACGGTTTTGAAAGATGCTTCGGCGGCGGCTATTTATGGCTCTCGCGCTTCCAATGGCGTATTAATGATTACGACAAAAAAAGGCAAAAAGGGCGATGCTCTGAAAATCAATTTCAGCACCGTCTTATCGCAAGCTCAACCCGTTGACATTGTCCCTACCCTATCGGGCGATGAATTCAGAGCATTGGTCAATAAAGTCGGTAACAGCACTCAAAAATCACTTTTGGGTAAAGAAAACACCAATTGGCAAGATTTGATTTATAGAAATGCCTTCAGCCACGATGAAAATTTGAGCTTCACAGGCAACCTGAATAACCTACCTTATCGCTTATCAGTTGGTTATCTCAATCAAAACGGGATTCTTTTAAACTCAAATATGGACAGAAAAACAGCGAGTTTGAACCTCAACCCGCGTTTATTAGATGACCATTTGAAAATAGACATGAGTTACAAAGGTTCATTCGCTAAAAGCAAATTTGCGGACGAAGGGGCTATTGGCGGTGCGGTTTTTTTCGACCCGACGCAAGCCGTTCGCAGTAGCAAAGATGCTTATCAAGGATATTTTGAATGGCTTAATCCCGATGGTACTTTGAATACCCTCGCCGGACGCAATCCGTTGGGTTTGTTGAATTCCCGTCATGATGAGGCGAATGTGAATCGACATATTGCGAATGCGATTGTGGATTATAAATTTCACTTTTTCCCTGATTTGCATGCGAATGTCAACGTGGCTATTGACCAAGCCAATACAGATGGTACGGTTAAAAAAGATAGTACAGCCGCTTCTGCTTCTGCAGTGAAAGGTGTCAATAATACTTATACTCAAAAGCGCACAGCTAAAACCATTGAATCATATTTGAATTACGTGAAGGAATTCAATGGTATTCGGGCTGATGTGATGGCGGGCTATGGCTATCAGGATTTTTATTTTGAAGGCACCAATAATTATTACAACCTAAAAGGTGTTCGTCAAGGCGATACAATTCCTTCTTTTACCAACCCAAGAAGCCAATCCACTTTGGTTTCGTTTTTTGGTCGCGCTAATTTGGGATTCAAAGACCGTTATTTAGCGACTTTCACAGTGCGTCGGGATGGTTCTTCCAAATTAGCACCGGGTCATAAATGGATTACTTATCCGGCAGCCGCTTTAGCTTGGCGGATGACAGAAGATGGCATTGGTAAAGGGCTATTGTCTGACTTGAAAATGCGTTTGGGTTATGGTGTTACAGGTCAGCAAGATGGTATTAGTGATTATAATGGTCTGAAAACCTTTTCTTTGGGGGGTAATACAGCGCAATATGCTTTTGGCGATACTTACATTTCAACATTGCGTCCCGAAGGGTTCAATGAATTGTTGACTTGGCAAAGGACGGCTACTTATAATTTTGGTTTGGATTTCTCAAGTAAAAATGAGCGCGTATCAGGGGCTATTGATTATTATTTCCGTAAAACGAGCAATCTTTTCAATGATGTGAATATCCCTGCGGGTGCTAACTTTACCAATAGAATCAAAAGCAATATCGGTACGCTTGAAAACAAGGGGATAGAATTGACATTGAATACCGTACCCGTGAAAACCAATAAATTGACTTGGGATGCGAATTTTATCGTCGCTTATAATGAAAATAAAATTACGAAGTTGACTTTGGTAGATGACCCTAAATTCGTCGGCGTCGAGACGGGCGGTATCTCCGGCGGTGTGGGTAATAATATCCAAATACATGCTGTGGGCTTTCCAAAATCGTCTTTTTATGTTTATAAACAAGTCTATGCTGAAAATGGTAAACCCGTTGAAGGTTTGTATGTAGATAGAAACGCTGACGGTAAAATTACCGTAGATGATAAATATCTCTTTGAAAAACCAGATGCCAATTATACATTGGGCTTTACCTCTAATTTGACTTACGATAACTTCAGTTTTGGTTTTGTACTGAGGGGTAGCATTGGCAACTATATGTACAGCAATCTTAATTCAGGGGGTACATTCGGAGCTAATTCGTTGAGCTATTTGTACAATCCGGCAAGAGATGTTTTGAATACAGGCTTCACCAATGCTCAATATTTCTCTGATTATTATATTCAGAATGCCTCATTTTTGAAAATGGATAACTTGACAATCGGCTATAATTTGAGTTCATTGTTTAAGAATAAGCAAAATGTTCAATTGACGGCTATTGTTCAGAATGTTTTCAAAGTAACTAAGTATTCAGGTGTTGACCCTGAAATTGCAGGGGGTATTGATAACAATATTTATTTGCGTCCGCGGACTTATTCGTTGGGTGTAAATGTTCAATTTTAAAAACTAAGCGACATGAAAAAGAATAAAAGAACAATATTCTTAGGTGTATTGACAACCATGATTGTTTTTGCATCTTGCGTAAAAGACCTCGATAGAGTGCCTTACTACGAAGTGACATCGGCTACCGTGTATAATGATGCCGCTAATTATAAATCTATTTTAGCCAAAGTATATGCTGGTTTAGCCCTCAGTGGTCAGCAAGGACCGGCGGGTAAAGCAGATATTAGTGGTATTGACGAAGGCTTCTCAACCTATTTGCGTCAATATTATAAGGCGCAAGAGTTGACAACGGATGAAGCGGTGATTGGTTGGAATGATGGCAGCATCAAAGATTACCATGATATGAAATGGACGTCTGCTAATGAGTTTATCGCAGCCATGTACTATCGCATTTTTTATCAAATTACGCTTTGCAATGAGTTTATCCGAGAAACAACGGATGAAAAATTGGCAAGTCGGGGTTTGAGTGGGGATGCTAATATCAAAGCGTATCGGGCGGAAGCGCGTTTTTTAAGAGCCTTGAGCTATTGGCATGCTTTGGATATGTTTGGTAATGTGCCTTTTGTCACTGAAAAGGACGCATTGGGTGCATTTTTACCGACTCAAACCAGCCGCACTGCCCTCTTTAGCTATATCGAAACAGAGTTGA
>JAYTON010000383.1:0-4714 GCA_043747725.1 Saprospiraceae bacterium | reverse complement strand
GTGAGAGGCTCATCACACCCTCGCCCCTATTGATGATGCCATAACCCGTTTGGCAAGCACTCAAAATAGCCATATCTGCATTGAGGTGCATGGTGTAGAGTTCAGCGGTGGTCAAGTCATTGTCTTCTAAAGTATCGAGAGCATCGTATGTAAAAAGCAGTTTGGATAGCGTCGGGTTGAGGCTGTCGGGTACGGCGTGCATAGCAAAATGCAAAATGCGGTACTGATTGGCAAATATCTTGAAATTATGCTCATTGGATTGAGTCTTCGTAAAAAGCATACCGCCGATGAGTGCTTGAATCGCCTCCACTTCCTTTAGAGCGTGGGGCAAATCGTAGGCATTATCTCGGGTAAGGGCTGCACGCATAGCCATCAAAGGTGCTTCGTTGGGTTTATATTGCGCGGCGAATCCAGCGAAGAGATTGCGGGCTTGTTGTTCTTTGGGCTGCATTTGCTGATTCAACAAATTGCCTGAATTGGCATAGCTGATGGCGTATTGGTTGATTAAAAAGGGCATGTCCGACCATTTATGCTTATCCAATCCTGACCCATCGAACAGCATTTCAAAAGGCACATAACTCAAAATACCATCGGGGATAATAATCAGCTTTTTAACCTTTAAATCTATGTCACTGCGAGCGGAGAGAAGCAGGAGGGGATCTTTTAAAACCCAATCATAAAACCATGTCGCTTGGTTAATAAATTGAGTAGAGCTTTGCTGATTATCGTAAATGACGGCATGGCGCAGCATTTGTATGCGCTGTTCAATGTCGCTTGGTTTTTCCTTTTTGAAGATTTTACAAGTGTTTCGAGTCATCAAAAAGGTATAAATATCATTATCGCCTACAAAATACTCCAATACAATGGCTGAACCGTCTTTGGGCAATAGAGCTTGAACCTCTTTGAGTTGAACAAAGTTTTGATTGTATTTCACCTTATAATAATCAGGATAAAGCGTTTCAAAGCTTTTGACCAATGCCTCATATTGTCGGCGTGTATCAATGAGGCGATTTTGCAAGGTTTTTACTGAGGGGTCGTCGAGTGATTTTTTGTTTTGAGTGGTGGCTTCATATATCTGCGCTTCGATTTTTTGAAGTTCCGCTTTGAATAAATGGAGATTATCGCGGTCGTTATCGCTCAGCACTGCTTCGGCTTTTCCACTTTTAAGGGCTTCTAATAGTACAATGGATTTGCTACGCTCCAAGGCATTGAATGCAGTATTTATATATTGGGCATCCTTTGTTTTTTCATAGCGTAAATATGCGCTATTAATCGCCTTTTCATATACGCCATAACTCCACTCTGCGAGGTATTGTTTATCAAAATCGGAAGTGTAATCGGCTCTGATATTATCAATCAATCCTGCGGCTAATTGCGCTGTATTATATCCAGCTATCAGATATTCAGATTGTGATTTAGCTAAATCCAATAATAAACCTGCCTTAAAATCTAAGGTTTCTAACAAATCTTTCTTAGAAAACACCTCTGATACTGAGGGGTTGTCGCGCCAGTCGTGGCTCTCGAATTTTGGGGAGAGGGCGATGCGGGCGGATTGAGCGGATGCTAATGATTTACTGAAGTTATTCTGTTTTTGATAGAGTCGAGCCATTTCAAGGCATATTTGGCTCACTTGAAAGTGTTTAGTACCCAGCAGTTTTAAGGATATATTTAAAGCCTGTTCATAATAGAGCAATGCCTCAGAAAGTTTATTGGACTTCATACTTATTATAGCACGTTGAGTATAAATCCTCCTTAAATAGTCATCATTTTTATTGGCTAATTTCTCCAATATATTTAAGTAAAATAGGCTTTTTTCTACCTTGCCGATAGTGATATAAAATTTTGAAATTGAAAAATAATTACTGATTAGGTTTACATGACTGCCCTTTTCCTTTTTAATGGATTCAAGAATCACTAAGTTTTTATTGAAATAATATTCCGCTTTATCATATTGCTTGATTTTGAGATAAATACCTGATAATTCTTCAAAAGCATTCATTTCAATTTGAAGTAAAATTTTTTTATTAATCTTGTATAACCCATCAAGCCCGGCTTCAACATCATTGATAGCAGCTTGATAATTCCCTGTTCTCAGATTGACCTCAGCACTTTTTTGTTTAAGGGTATAAATAGCTCCATAATCTTTATTCTCTAATACCTTTTTGCTTTGAATAGGTGCTAATTGATTAACAATATATTCTTTAACCTTATCATAGTCTGCAATCTGAAAATAGTAAACTGATTTTATATTATTTACTTGTTTTAATAAATCTTCATAATTACCCCCCTCAGTTGCCACGTTCCTCGCAATGACATTTAACCGCTTAAAGTCGATATCAAAATCCTCAAAATCTTTAGATAAGTCAATCAGCCTGTTTGATAAAGTATGAATATCCATTTTTTCAGCCCAGGTATTCAAATAATGCCTTGTGCTTTTTATGGCAAGGCAAAACTCCATTTTCTTTTTCACAAAAGACAAAGCCTTATCCGGATCTATAAATTCATGTTGAACTATAGAGTCAGATAAGGCTTTTATAGTCATGCTGTCTTTCAAATTTAATTGGCTATAAGCTTTTGGGCTGAGGCAACTAAATGAAAGAAAGAGAACAATCTTATAAATCAATGAATATATCGTACGGTGTGCCAAAATGAATAGTTTTTATATTATTTACATTAATATCATCTATATCATTCAAATCTAATATTTTTATACCGGATTTTGGTCTTAAAAAGATTTCTTCCACCAGCACCTTTTTACTCTCCATATTAGGGTTAATGGTGTGATAAACGGATATGTCACAATTCCAATATAAAAATACATTGTTCTTTAACAAATCACTAATATTTATAGGTTCTACTTCTTCATTCTCAGGCTCATTAGCTAATAGCATAACTTCAGGAGTTGGACAGCATGTTGTTAGCCCATTGACAGTACAGACATAGTAACCACTGGGGCAGTTATCGGGGTTATCAATTATTGAAAACATTTCTGCAACATCTCTATAAATCCATAATAATTTTTCAGTCATTTCAATTTGTTCAATCAATTCGACTTCAGGCGATTCATCGCTAATTATCCGTTCTGTTAAACTGAGAATGTCGCCTACGCCTAAATCTTGCAACTTGCTCTCTAATTTAGCTTTTAGATGATTGACCAAGATAAATTGGAATAATAGGAATTTTTTTTCTTCAGGATTCATATTTCTTTCATTTAATGGATGAGGTAAAGGATTTTCAGTTATTGTTCGTATTTCAGTTATTGTTCGTGTTTCAGTTATTAATGCCGGATTATTATTTAACAATAATTGATTGATATTCAGTCTTCCGGTTTGGGGGTTAAAACCTAGTTGGCCTTGATTATCAGATGATGTCTGAAGTAGGTTTTTAATACTATTCAATGATAAGTTTGGAGATTGCGATAATAATAAAGCAATTGCCCCACTGACAATGGGCGCTGAAGTAGAAGTGCCATCCATTCTACGGATTCTGGAATTTGTATGTAAAGAATAAATTTTTTCTCCCGGTGCTAATATGGTAACTTTAGTACCAAAGTTAGACCTACGTGTTTTTACATCTTTATCATCAGACCCCGCTACTATGATTATTTCGCTCTCACTTGTTCCTGGAAATACAGTATTTATACTCAATCTGTCATCTCCTGCTGAAAAAACACAAATAATATTGTCAAGTGCTAAGGCTCTGAGGGCTGTTTCAAGAGTTGTATGAGTGCCAGAGCGACTTTCAGGTCCCCAACTATTATTCACTATTTTTGCACCATTCTCTGCAGCTTTATACAAGGCTAACACCATATTATCATCTTCATCCTCATCTCCACCAAATGCTTTAATAGCCATTATTTTTACATTGGCAATTCCAGCGGTATCTAAACTATTATTAGTAATTGCGCCAATCACGCCAGCCACATGTGTTCCATGCCCACTCAAATCCATAGGATTTTCATTGTTTGCTATTATATTGAAACCATAATTTCCTGTTACAGGGTTTCGCCACATATTTTGATTAATGTCATTGTGACTGTAATCAACACCACTATCTATCACAGCTACTACTAAATTTCCACTTCCTTCAGTGATATCCCATGCTAAATTGGCTGTCACTTTTGGTATATACCATTGGTCTCTATACCTCGGATCGTTGGAATGCAATTTATACTTATTGGCAAAGTGAGCAAATTCTATGAAATCAAACCCTTGCAATCTTTTAAGCACTTTTTCATAATCTACGCCATCCTTCAAAACGATTTTCCAAATTCTGAATAACTTCTTTTTATATTCATTGTCAGAACTCTGCATCTTACTATCAGAATAGGTACTATCAATTTCCTTTTTACTTGATTGATTAGTATTAGGCTTCGGAACACTCGATTGAGTGATGAACTTATCTTGCTTTAAATCAAAAAATTGATTTTCATCTAAGACACTTTTAAAGGCATTGAAGCCCAATTTTTTGAGAACAGGAATCAGCTTGGTGGTCCCGTTTGTAAATCTTTGAAGCAAACAAATATGTTTTTCATTATAAAATTGTTTTTTGAAATCTTGAAATAACCATGCATTTCGCAATTATTGGGATTCAGTAACGAAACGATAATTGCTTGTTATTAATGCGAATATTGGGTTAAAAAGCAGAAGTAAGAAGTAAAGTAAATATCAATAACTTTGTAGTGACCAAACCATAAAGAATTGATAATGAAAGA
>JAYTON010000382.1:0-2161 GCA_043747725.1 Saprospiraceae bacterium | reverse complement strand
GAGTTGGTTAACAGTGTCTTCGTCTGGTGTCTGGAGGTTTTCAAAATATTCTAACATTTGTTCTAATACTTCTTCAAGGCTATCTTGTTTCACCATATTTAACCATTTATCATGATGGTTGACCTCATTAGTTGACCCCCTCAGTAAATTAGCCGTTTTACAGCGTTCATAGAGTTCGTTGACGAAATCAGCAATATTAGTTGGTACACAAATGATATTGAATTCATCTTGACACAACATTTCAATGCGTTCATCTTTGGCATGATTGGCAGCAAATCTCAATGCCTTTTTATTCACATCTTTTTGCAAAACCCGCATCAACAGTTGCGTATGCCATTTGTCGAACGGCATACCGATGAAGATAAAATTAGAGGCTGATTTAACTTTTCCTTTCAAGGTATTGGAAATGCTCTTGCCTTCCACAGCAGATTCTAAAAACTCGAACAAATCTTCATGGGTTAAGACCATACTTTCTCGCACATCAATATTGCCCAAAAGGTTGTAAATCAAGGGTTCATCACAAGTCGGTTTTGCCAGTTCATCGGCAGTTATTTTTGGATGGTGAAAGGCATATTCATATATAAAACCTTGATGGTCAAAAGCTTTATTCAATTGCATATCAGGATTTAATGAAATAATAGTCGAAAAACGGATTTGAGCAATCTTATTGAGAATTGCCGCCAGTTCGGGAAAGTCCTGATTGTAGAATTTTTTAATTTTAAGATGAGAAAATAAATCACTGCTGTTTTTGAAATTAAACAAGCCATCATCGTAATAACGGACATCGGGCGAATTACCGATGGCTTCCCGTAAATGCACGTCTAATTTACCAATAGTATTTGAGAACAATTCAGCCCCGAGGCAAAGGATGGTTCTATCTTCTTGTATATTGTCGAGAATGAAATCCCATTCAATATTTATTTCTGAAGTCATGAGTAGGTTATTTGTTTTCAAAGTGGTTGTATTGCTGACAAATATAACAATAAATTTTTATTAAGTAAAAAATTGAATATAAAAAACCAATAAGGGGTACAACTTATGGAAATTATCCAAGTGTTGTAACCCCTTATTGGTTAAAAAAATAAGACTTTGACTCAAAAAAGTAACTTAAAACGCCACTGTCAAACTATCGCCATTGTCTTTCACATTATAGACACCCTTGCGGATGATGAGCGGTTGGTATTGGCGCTTGCCTGAGGCTTGTCCCGTAGCCACATCTCTCGGTGCTACAATTTCTTGAGCCACTTCGTAGTCTTCATCCACTCTGAATTGACCGTTGGCGAAGTATTTAGCGATGGCTTCGCGGGTCATGGAGCTTTTTTTGAAGTTGATGGTCATTTTGCCATTCACGACATCTGCTGTTCCAACGCTGCTGTTGTTGCTGGGTCTGTTGGCGTCTGAAGCCATGCTGGCTGAGATAACGATGCTACAGATACCAAAGCCGCTACAACCTTTACTCCGCGCACCAATATTGATGGTGATGGTGATTCTGAACGGATTGGCTGAAAGGCTGGGTGTTGAAGGATACGTGTTAGCTGTTGCTGTGTTGCTTGAGAAGATTGCGCCTAAGGCGATGACGGCGATGATGATTGAATTTTTCATTCTTTAAATCTGTTTTAAAATGTGATTATAATTTGTTTAAAAAAAAATGTGTGTGATGATAATTTGTTGTGGTTGTTGTGTGGTTGTTTGGGCTTCGATTATATAAGCGGCGTTTGTTTTGAGTGTGACATTTTTATTGAAATATTTTTTTTTAACACATAGGCACAGTAGGGCACACCGCTTAGATTCCTACTGAATGACAAAAACTATGTGCCTATGTGTCGCAAAAAAAATGTCAATAAAATGTGTCCTTCTACTTATATGCTTAGATTTGTAAGAATGTTGACTAAACAATTTTTATCAATTATAGAACGAAATCAAACTCTATGACGATGACTACCAACTGTCTCTCTTTGAAGGCTTTGAAAAACACAGCCATTCTATTGCTTTCAACGCTTTTTATGGTCTCCCTCCCTGCTCAAAACACAGGCGCAAAAAAAACCATCGGTTTCGGCGTACCTAAAAATGCGATCATTGCCATCGAAACCAAAGACAATGCGCTTATTTTACAGACCGATAAAACAAATCGCTTATTGACCCAATACTTTGGCAAACGCCT
>JAYTON010000381.1:0-6502 GCA_043747725.1 Saprospiraceae bacterium | reverse complement strand
CAATGGACGCTCGTATATCGGGCATTTGCCTGGTGATGATGGCTTGTCGGGTAGTTCATCTGACAATATTCCTCACCCACTTGCTTTGTACGACCTTCGCCGCGACCCTGCGGAAGCCTACGATGTGCAAAAAAAATATCCAGAAATTCTTGCCGAATTAATGAAAGTTGCCGAAACAGCGCGTGAAGATTTAGGTGACGATATTACAAAAACAGAAGGTAAAAACAAACGCCTCGTTGGGAAAATAGAATAAATAGTAAAGTGGCGTTCACGAGAATTCAGAAACCCTTTTTATTAAAAAAAAACAGTGAAATGAAACCTTTTATACCAATATTATTGTCAATCATTATCAATACCGTGTCGTTTGCTCAATCCAAACCCAAAGTTTGGATTTATACCGATATGAGCGATAAAAACATCAAAGGGCAAGAAAAAGAAGGCTCTGCCAATGACCCCGATGATATTTCGGCGATGGCAGGCTATCTTTTAATGGCTAATATGTTCGATACAAAGGGCATTGTCGTATCGAGTACGCACCGCAAAGAGCATAAAACTTCGCCAAATCAAGCGGATTGGGCAAATCGTTTTTTTGGCGATGCCTATCGGCAAGATGTTGTTCATTTGAATAAAACCATTGGCGGTTATCCTTCTGATATACAATTCGTTCAATCGTGCATCAAAGAATCGGCAGAACGCTACAACGCCCAAAAGGTCTATGATAATTTGGAGAATTACGCTACGGTCAAATCGCTATTTGATTTGGCGCAAAAGGAAACGGATATTATCAATGTCTTATGTTGGGGTTCATTGACCGAACCCGCTATTTTAGTCAATCATTGCTTAAATACCAATCGGGTAGATGTCTTAAAAAAATTGCGCTTTATAGCCCATTGGACAAATTCGCCCCTGCATCAAGGGTCATTGGAACATCCCGAAAATGTCGCCAACTGCCGTGAAGATGCTACTGCCTGTGCCTATCTGAAAGCAATGGCTTTGGATAAAAAAATTACCTATTATGAATGTGGTGCTATCGGTCAGCATGGTATCGTCAGTGGCAGCCCGAAGGGAGAAGCCTATTTTAACCAATTCAAAATCAGCCCATTAGGAAAAATATTTGCAGAAGGCAAATTCGCGCACAACAGTGTTGACCATTCAGATGCCGCTACCTATTGGACGCTTTTGGGCAATTGGGGCGTGCGTTTAAAGGATGTAAAAAGCGATGGTACAAATACTGCCGAGATAGAAAAAGCCAATGAAGAAAAATATGTGCAGTGGTCGCACCGCATACACGACGAATTGTTAAGACGGGCGAAATCAGCCGCCCCCCAAACCGATTTTAACCCTTTATTCAATGGGCGCAATTTCAATGATTGGGACATTTATCTGCGTAAAGACCCTAACCATATTTTGCGAGAAGTGGTCAAAAACCGAGATACTTTAGGCGTTTTTACCATTAAAAATGAAGAAATCCATGTCTCGGGGCAAACATTTGGCTATATCATTACAAATGATGTTTTTGAGAATTTTCACCTCAAATTAGAGTTCCGATGGGGTGAAAAAAAATGGTTTCCCCGTCAAGATACCATTAGAGATGCAGGTATTTTGTATTTCGTTCCACGCGACTTGCCCGAAAAAATATGGCCCATGAGTATGGAATGTCAAATACAGGAAGGCGACTTAGGTGATTTTTGGTTGATTGACTATGCGACTGCCGAAATGGACGGTCAACGCACACCAGCTAAACCATTTAGTCGAGGGATCAAAAAAGTAAATGCAGAAAAACCTCATGGTGAGTGGAATACGGTTGAAGTCGTGGTGCAAAATAATGTATGCAGGCATATTGTCAATGGCGTAGTTGTCAATCAGGCGACAAACCCCAGTTTATATCGGGGTCGTATTGCCTTGCAATCGGAGGGGGCGGAATTGTTTTATAAGAATATTGAAATTAGACGATTATAAAAATTGAAAATGAAAAACCTAAACCTCTATTTTATTCTATTTACGCTATTTGGTTCTACTCAAAAGGCTGTTTTAATGGCTCAAAATAGGTCTTTTGAAGAAAAAAACGGCTCTGTTGCCGTAGAAGCCGAGCATTTCAGCAGTGAAATGGCGGATAGTGTTAGGCGGTGGTATGTCTTTTCTGAAAAAGAGACCCCCTTGACGCAGAGCGTCATCACGCACGGCGTGACAGTATTACCCGATGGTGACGACAATCACGCAGCTACGGCAAGCGGCAAAGCCTACTTGGAAATACTGCCCGATACCCGCCGAACCCACAGCGATAGCTTACGTCAAGGCGTAAATTTTACCGATAAAGCGGGTTTAATAGCTGTTTTGACTTACAAAATTTGGTTCAATGATACAGGCAAATACTACGTCTGGGTGCGTGCCTATTCGACAGGTTCGGAAGACAATGGCATACACGTAGGTATTGACAATCAATGGGTTGAAACAGGCAAACGAATGCAATGGTGCGATGGTAAAAATGCGTGGACATGGGATAGCAAGCAACGGACACAAAAAAATCATTGTGGCGAAGCGGAACGCATTTTTCTTCAAGTAAATACGGTTGGGTGGCATACCATTCATTTTTCGATGCGGGAAGATGGCTTTGAGTTTGATAAATTTGTTTTGAGTAAAAAATATGAAAAGCCCGAAGGCGAGGGCGGGGTAGAGGTCTTGTCAAAAAGAACAAGCTATTTTGACTACCAAAACCCTATAAAATACGGCATTGATAGCAATGGTTTGCGGGATTGCCAAATATTGCGTGACGGCGATTGGTGGTATATGACAGGCACATCGTACCCGCATTGGGCAAGGCAGGAAACGAAAGAAAATTTGAATAAAGGTGTCGTTTTATACCGTTCAAAAGATTTGACGCATTGGTCATTTGTGAAGTGGATTGTGCCAAGAGGGGATAGTACAAAATGGTATTATCGCCGTTTTTGGGCACCTGAAATTCAGAAAATCAAAGGAAAATATTATGCCCTATTCAATTGCAATAACGATTTAACGGGGCATATTGGACAGCATACAGGCTATGCCGTTTCGGATAAAATAGATGGTGATTATAAAATCGTCACCGAAAAGCACCCCCTCAGTAATGGCAACGATTTGACCTTTTTTGAAGACACAGATGGTAAAGTGTGGGCATTTTGGAACAAAGGACGTGATTTTGGAATTGGTTTTGCCCAAATTGATGTAGAAAAAGGCATTTTTTTAACCAACCCGCAAACAGCTATTCAACCTGCCAAAGTGGATTATGCCAAAGGTGAAAAAGGCGATACGCTAAAAGTGGCGGGCTATGATGGGCGACTTATTCCAAAAGTTGCCAAATACTACGATTGGGACGCTATTGGTATTGAGGGGGCGTATATCATCAAAGAAAAAGATACCTATTATTTGTTCTATTCCAGTTGGACAAGGGGCTATGAAATCGGCTACGCTACCGCAAAAAACATAACAGGACCTTGGACAAAAAGCCCAAACAACCCTTTTTATGGCGCACAAAATCCTCAAACGTGCGAAAAAAACGGCTTACCCTTCACAGGTGACCCTAAAAACCCCTTCAATCAAGTAGGACATAACGAGATTTTCAAAGGTGTTGATGGGCGTTATTGGCTTTCTTGTCATGGTATTCAAAAAGAGGGTGTACCATTTTTGGTAATTGACCCGATTGATTTTGATGAAAAAGGGAATATTTTGAAAAGCAATCCAAGTTTTACAAAGCAAACCGTTTTAATAAAACAATAAACCATGATGAAAAAAATAGCTATATCCCTATTTTTTATTTTGATGCTCATTAACGCCCAAATACTGAGGGGTCAAAATGAAAAACCTTACGCCTACCTTTTTGCCCACATGACCAAAGAGGATTACGGGCGGCTTTATTATTCCGTCAGTAAAGACGGTTTGAAATGGGAATTTTTGAACAATGAAAAGCGGGTTCATGCCCAATATCGAGGACACCCCGACATCATGCAAGGACATGACGGACGCTATTATATGATAGGTGTAGAAGATAGCACAGGGCAAATACCGCTATGGGCATCAAAAGATATGACCGATTGGCAAGAAGCACTTCGATTGCCAACCGCTATTTTTGATGGTAAACAAACACCTAATTACATTGACAATCCTCGTTGGTATGGTGCGCCCAAAATGTTTTATGATACTGCCTCACAACAATATATCATCACTTAGCATGCCCACCGAACCGATATTCCAAGAGATAGTTTTGCAAAATATTGGTGTAGTATGCGGACATTTTATGTATTGACCAAAGATTTTAAAACTTTTACAAAACCTGCCCGCCTTTTCGGTTTTGATATGGGGACTATTGACGTGATTATCCGCAAAGAAGGTGCATTTTATTACGCCATTTTAAAAGACGAATGTGAAGCAACTGCCGAGTGGCCTACTGGAAAATCTATTCGAGTGTCTGTTTCTCGTAATTTGACGGGACCTTATGCTTATCCATCAACCGCCATTTCACCTAATTATCACGAAGCACCGACTGTGATTGCCAAGTCCGATGGTTCTGGTTGGTATATGTATTACGAAATGTACACGGGGCAACGCTATTCAGCATCGGAAGCTCCAACTTTGGCGGGACCTTGGTTTGGCGTCTATCAAATGCGATATAGCGTACCACCCAATGCACGACATGGTTGTATGCAGGCTTTGACAAAAGAACAGTATGAGGAGATTTTGAGAAAGTTTAAAAATTACTGAGGGGGTATCCGCAACAACAATTGCGTCCAAAAAAACAACGCCCTTTCTCAATCCTTTCTTTGCTTTGTCTAAAATTAAAATTCATTGATGAAAAATAAGATTATTATACTTAGTAGTTGTTTGGGTTTATGCTTATTCAATTTTTGCGTTTCAACAGTAAAAACAGCAACAAAAACCAATAAAGATAAATCCCTCAATATCATTTTCATCGCCATTGATGATATGAATAATTGGGTCAGTTGCATGGGTGGGCAAGCGCAAACGCCCAATATTGATGCCCTTGCTGCAAGGGGGGTGCTTTTCACTAATGCCCATTGTGCCTATCCTGCGTGCAATCCCTCCCGCACGGCAATTATGACAGGGCAGCGTCCTGAAACCACAGGGCAATATGAAAATTCGGGTAATTTTAGAAATAATGCAGGTGGCAAAGAGCGCATCACTTTGGGGCAAATGCTGCAAACAAAAGGCTATGAAACCGTAGCGGCGGGTAAAATTTTTCATCTACCCGCAGGAAAAGGCGAAAAACCAAGCCCAGTTTCCGACCCCGTTTCATGGTCATATCAATTTCCGAATAATACAGGCACAAGTGGCGCAAATTTATACCTCGATGAAAATGGTCAAGCCAAATGGCTTGAAGGCATTTTGAAAAAGGAATTGGAAGGTGGCAAAGAGCCTTCTTATTGGAGCAAATCCTGTATTTGGGGAACAACGCCCCAAAAATTGCATCAAACAGCCGATTGGGAAAATGCCCAATTTTGCGCTGATTTTCTACAAAAAAAGCAAGAAAAGCCGTTCTTTTTGACGTGTGGCATTTCCCGTCCACACGCTCCTTTGATTGCACCGAAGGAATATTTTGATAAATATCCTTTGGATAAAATCAAACTCCACGATTTGCCCGACAATGATATGGACGACATTCCCGACATCGCCAAAAAGAATTTTACAAGCGACATGGTGAGCTTGATTAAAGAAAAAGACCAGCTGAAAAAAGCGGTGCAAGCCTATCTCGCCTGTATGAGTTTTGCCGATGATTGTGTCGGACAAGTGTTAAAATCATTGGAAAACTCGCCCTACAAAGACAATACAATTGTCGTTTTGTGGACTGACCACGGTTGGCAATTGGCGCATAAAAACCGTTGGGAAAAATATTCGCTGTGGCATCAGGCTTCCAATTCGCCTTTGATTATTCAATATCCCAATATGCCTAATCGTGGTAAACGTTGCAATAGAGCCGTCTCGCTCATGGATTTATACCCGACTATGACCGACCTTTTGGGGCTTGAAAAACCCAAATATACTGAGGGGGTGTCTTTGTTCTCACTTTTACAAAAACCACAAGCCGAGCGCACCCAACCTGCGGTGATTACCTACCCAAAAAACAGTCATGCAGTGGCTTGGAACGAATGGCGGTATATTCATTACAACGATGGTTCGGAGGAATTATACAACCACAAAACCGACTCGAATGAATGGAAAAACATCGCCAACGACCCTAAAAATGATAAAATCAAACAACAATTGGCGCAATATATTCCAAAATAAAAAACGGAATCATCGGTTTTATGTCGCAAAAATAAAACGTCTCACATTCCCGAAGGGAATCTATGTTTATAGGCAATAATAAGCGAATTTGTATTTAATCCCGAAGGGATTTTATGTTAATTGTTACCGTATTTCTTAGATTCAAATTAGAAGTGCAACTTTTTTGCGAAAAAAAATAGGTCAGAGTGAGTACCTATCTTTGCTTCGCTAAAAGTTGAAAGATGAA
>JAYTON010000380.1:0-3839 GCA_043747725.1 Saprospiraceae bacterium | reverse complement strand
TTATTCAAATATAGCCACATTATTGTGTCTAACTTTTAAGAATAAAAAAGTGAAAATTATTTATAATATTAAAAAAAATGAATGAAATTTTGTTGTTTTTTAAAACTTCTTATCTTTGAGCATGTTTTAAATTAAATATACTTCTTATCATGAAACGTAGAACTTTTATAAAAACAGTACCCATCACAGTGTCACTGGCTACATTAGCAGCCTGTGGCAATTCGCAGACGAGTACAAATTCCATTTCTCAAACTAAAAATATCAATCAACCTATGGCTTTTGAATTACCAGCTTTGCCGTATGCGTTCAATGCTCTCGAGCCGCATATCGATGCAAAAACGATGGAAATCCATCATGACAAACATCACAACGCTTATGTCACTAACTTGAATAATGCCGTTACAGCTGATGCTTCAGCACAAGGCAAATCCATTGAGGAATTAATGGCGAGTATTTCAAAATTTCCAATAGCAATCCGCAATAATGGTGGTGGACATTGGAATCACTCACTTTTTTGGCAGATTATGAGTCCAAAAGGTGGGGGAGAACCTAAAGGGGAAATCGCCTTTGCTATTAATGGAGCATTTGGTAGCCTTGATAATTTTAAAAAAGAATTTGCCAATGCAGGTACTACTCGCTTTGGTTCAGGTTGGGCTTGGCTTTCAGTGGATGCCAGTAAAAACCTTTTCGTCTCCTCCACCCCTAACCAAGACAACCCATTGATGGATATTGCAGAGAAAAAAGGAACGCCCATTCTTGGTATGGATGTTTGGGAGCATGCTTATTATTTGCATTACCAAAATCGTCGCCCCGATTATATCGCCGCGTTTTGGAATGTAGTTAACTGGGATGAGGTCAATACGCGCTTCAAAAAAGCCACTGGTGGCTAATGCTAAGTGAATAAAATAGTGCTTAAAATAGCCACTTACTAAGGGGTGTTTTTTTAGCAATATTGAATGCCTATGTTGCGTTACAACATCATAGGCATTACTTTTGTAAAATAGACTCAGAAAAAAAACCTAAAAGAAAAAAAAACGTATTTATAATATCCCCTTTGTTGAAAACAAAATTTTTTAACCGATTAAATAACAATAGCCCATGATGATTCTCGCAATTTTAATCTGTGTAGTCTGTATTTTCACTTTCGCTACTTCCAATGAAGCGCGTTCAAGTAAAATCAGACAGTATTAATTTTTTTCAAAAAGAACTTGAAAAAAATAATAAGTGAGGCTGTTTCGAATGTAAATGTATAGCGGTTTCAAAACCGATTTACTTTTACATTTGAAACAGCCACCTTTTTTTTAAAACGAAACGACCGAAGTCTTCAACCCCGATTGCCTCTCCTTTTAAACACTTACAACGTTTTCATCTCTTAGTTTTCTATTTGGTAAATTGTGGGATGAAGCCCTTGTTTATAGAGGGGTTAACAAATATGATGGATGCTGTATGTTTTCTCAATGTAAAAAATTGGTTTCTTGATAGGTAAATACAGGGTAGCTAACTATAGGCTACTGTTACCTTCATCGTCATTGTATTTTATATTAATGAAATATTAAGCAATAAAAAAAAACTTGAAGTTCATGGAAAGGATTTACAAATATGAACCTTTTTACAAGAGGTTTGCAAATTTAAGTCAATTTTATTTACGGTATTTTTTATAACATTTTATTAAAAATATCTTTTTTTTAAGCCCCTATTGTTTTGATTTTTAGTAAAACTGCTTTTTTATTACTAAAATATCAATTCAAAAATCGAATTTTGCGCTTCCAAAATTGGAATTCAATTAAAAATCAGACTTGAATATATATGAAACTTTGGCAAAAAAATACCCCTACCGATAAATCTATTGAGCAATTCACTGTCGGACTCGACCGTGAGATGGACTTACGCCTCGCACCTTTCGACATACTCGGTTCTTTGGCTCATATTCAGATGCTTTCTGAAGTCGGACTTTTAGAAAGTATTGAATATCAATCACTTAGCTCAGTTTTGAAAAAAATGTATGCTCATGCTGCCGCAGGAGATTTCCGAATTGATGACGGTATAGAGGATGTACATTCGCAAGTAGAATATCTTTTGACTAAGGAATTAGGCGATATGGGTAAGCGGATTCACTCTGCCAGAAGCCGCAATGACCAAGTGTTGGTAGATTTGAAACTCTATTTTAGAGCTGAAATTCAAGCGATTACTGAGGGGGTCGTTTCGCTTTTTGAAGTCCTACAATCGCAAAGTGAAAAATATAAAGATGCTCTCATGCCCGGCTACACACACCTGCAAGTGGCTATGCCCTCCAGCTTCGGATTGTGGTTTGGAGCTTATGCAGAGACATTTACTGACGATTTGCAACTGTTGCAAGCGGTTTATAAAATAGTGAATCGTAATCCACTCGGTTCGGCGGCAGGGTATGGCTCGGGTTTGCCTATTAATCGGCGTCGGACGACTGAACTGTTAGGCTTTGAGGATTTGAATTATAATGTTGTGAACGCTCAAATGGGGCGTGGCAAAACTGAGCATTTTTTGACATTTGGTTTGGCAGCATTGGGTCATACATTGGCAAAAATGTCTATGGATATGTGTTTATATATCAATCAAAACTTCGATTTTATTACTTTACCCGTTGAGCTTACGACGGGATCTAGCATTATGCCGCATAAAAAAAACCCTGATGTGTTTGAATTAATCAGAGCAAAATCTAATAGGCTGCAAAGTTTGCCTGCAGAGGTAGCTCTGTTGACGAGTAATTTGCCGAGTGGTTATCATCGGGATTTTCAATTGATGAAAGAAATGCTGTTTCCAGCTATTGAAGAAGCAAAATCTTGTTTAGAGATGATGACTTTCATGATGGGGCAATTAATTATTAAAGAAAATATTTTAGCGGATGAAAAATATACCTATTTATTCAGCGTGGAAGAGGTTAATCGCCTTGTACTGAGGGGGGTGCCTTTCAGGGATGCTTACAAACAAGTAGGAGAATCCATCGAAAATCAAACCTTCACGACTGATAAAAAGGTCAACCATACGCATGAAGGCAGTATTGGTAACCTCTGTAATGCTGATATTAAAGCTAAAATGGAGCGAATACTAAGGGGGTTTGAATTTGACAAAACGGTACAAAGCATTGAGAATTTGGTCAAATAACATGTTTTTTATATTTTGAACCTAACCTTTAAAGTCTAATTACGGACTTTAAAGGTTTTTTTTTGCTCAAATACAAGTCCGCAATTCAGACACAATTCATTCTAATTACAAAAGCATTTATTGAGATAATATCTTGTAAACCATTTTTTTAAAGAATACAATAAAATTTAATTTTTAGGAATAACCTTGTCATTATTCGTCTGAAATCAGTCGTTACAAGATTGGTGTAGAGAATATCTTTGGTTGTGTTAACGAAATTTCTTTACAATGTTTAAACTAAAACAAAAAATGAAAAGTATTATACACATAAAGCATATCCTAAGCACTAAGCTAAGTGCTTTAGAGATGGCTCAAGTGAAAGGTGGTATATCTGTAGTTGCAATGCCTGCAACGCCAGCTATACCAACAGTACCTGAAATTACTCCCGCAGTTGCTGCTATTCCGAGTGTGGTTGCAGATGACAAACGCCGCGAACGCCCAGGCGGTGGTATTACGACTCTTTAATGCTGACTTCAGCAGATTCCAAAAAACATGTCAAAATAAAACTTTTTTTAACCACGCCTTTTAAAGGGCAAAAACAAATGATCAATTAAGATGAAAAAAATATCTGAAATTCAAAAAAGTCTTTCTGTCAACGAACAACTCAACTTAACAGAATTGACAGAATTAAAAGGTGGAAAAAGATGGGATGACAAACGCCG
>JAYTON010000379.1:0-12186 GCA_043747725.1 Saprospiraceae bacterium | reverse complement strand
CGTGTTGCACTATTTGTGCAGAAAGAAGGTGATTTTGTGATAGAACCTATGACATTACAAGTGGGAATTATAAAAGGTAAAAACGATGACCCATTTTCTGACCCGTTTTTCAGTTCGATACGCTCTGAAAATCGTACTATTCAGTCCAATTTAGTCAATATTTATGTCAAACCATTGCCGAACAATGCACCTTTGAGTTTCTCAGGTGGGGTTGGTGATTTTAAAGCGGAAGCAGGTATTTCAAAAATAGATGCGACGACGGATGATGCTATTTCGCTCAAGATGAAAGTCACGGGCAATGGTGATGCCAAACGCTGGCAAGCGCCTAAAATGGCAGCCATAGAGGGCTTAGAAATTTATGAACCCAAGGTTTTGAGAGAAGAAAGTATCGAATCTCAAGGCGAGTGGTTGACGATAAAAGAATTGGAATACCTCATTATTCCTAAAAAAACGGGCAATTTTACTATAAAACCTGAATTTTCTTACTTCGATACTGAGGGGGGCAGCTATAAAACTTTAAATCCTGCTACTTTTGAAATAAAAATTACACAGGGTAAAAACGGAACTGCTACTATCCAATCCGATAAAATAACGGACATAAAAGGCATCAAAACGGCCACTGTTTTTACGAATCAAATGACATCTTTTTATGGAACGAGCATATTCTGGGGCTTAACAATTTTACCGTTTATTTTTTTAGGCGGCGTTTTGGGATATAGACAATTTTTAATACAAAAAAGCAAAATTGATGTCAATGTCCTCAAAAGTCAGAACGCTCAAAAGGTGGCTGAACGCCGTTTGGCTGTAGCAGATGAGTTTATGAAAAAGGGCAACAGTCGCCTTTTTTACGACGAAGTGTCGAAAGCTATGTTTACGTATGTGAGCGATAAATTGAGTATTCCCATGTCTGAATTTTCAAAATCTAATGTAAGCGAAAAGTTGAGTTCGTTGAAAGTCAATGAATTAAATATTGCAAAATTTATAAAAATATTGCAAAATTGCGAAATGGCACTCTTCGCAGGTCAAAATACTGAGGGGGCTATGAATGAGGTTTTTCAAGATGCTTTGAAGGTGATTACGGATATTGAAAATGATCTAAAATGAATTGAAAGTTGAAAATTAATAATTGAAAATTTTCAATTATTAATTTTCAACTTTCAATTTACAAGACTCCTTTCGTCGATGGCAATTGCATATTATTCGCATCCCGTTTGATTGCCATTTTGACAGCCTTTGCGAAGGCTTTGAAAATACCTTCAATTTTATGATGTTCATTCGTGCCTTCCGCTTTTATGTTGAGATTGCATTTGGAGGTATCGCTGAAAGATTTGAAAAAATGATAAAACATTTCTGTCGGCATTTCGCCAATTTTTTCTCGCTTAAACTCCGCATCCCAAACCAACCACGGGCGACCCCCAAAATCAATAGCCGCTTGCGCCAAAACATCATCCATCGGCAAGCAAAAACCGTAGCGTTCTATACCTAATTTTGAACCCAATGCCATATAATACGCTTCGCCAAGTGCCAAAGCCGTATCTTCAATCGTATGATGCTCATCGATATGCAAATCGCCTTTAACATGCACCGTCAAATCACTGCCCGAATGCCGCGCCAATTGGTCGAGCATATGGTCAAAAAAGCCCAGCCCTGTTTTCATATCCGCTTTGCCGGTACCATCGAGGTTCAGCAAAATAGTAATATCCGTTTCCTTTGTTGTGCGTCGAACGGAAGCAGTGCGGTCTTTTAATTTCAAAAACTCATAAATCTCTTTCCAAGAGGTTGTAATCAAAGGGCAATATTCTTCTAAGTTTAACTCTTTGATTTTGAGGTTATTATCACTTATCAAAATGCCTTTTGCCTCTAAATTTTTAGCTAAAATAACATCTGTCACACGGTCGCCAATGACGAAAGAATTTTTCAAATCATAGATTTTTTCATCAAAATATTTTGTCAACATGCCTGTACGCGGCTTGCGTGTAGCGGCATTCTCATGTTCAAAAGTCGGGTCAATATGGATGTCAGTGAACGTAATGCCTTCATTTTCAAATGCTTTGAGCATTTTTTCATGCGGCGGCAGGAAGTTTTCATGCGGATTAGCAGGCGTACCCAAACCATCTTGGTTTGTAACAATGACCAGTTCAAAATCCAATTCTTCAGCTATTTTGTTCAGATATTTAAAAACAAAGGGGTAAAATTCCAATTTTTCAAGTGAATCCACTTGAAAATCAATAGGTGGCTCGAGGATGAGTGTACCGTCACGGTCAATGAATAATATTTTTTTCATTTCTTAAATTTATGATAATCAATGGTTTAAATTTAATACAAAAAACTATGTGTTATTTTAATCTTAACCCCCTCAGTATTTCGAGGGCGAAGTTACGGAAGTTAAGAAAAAATTACGTTCTTTACACATATTTTAAAAGTCATTTAACCTAAACAGTTCGACCAATTTTGGCGGGTATCTACGTCCATATTCCCTTTTGCAAAAAGGCTTGTCACTATTGCAACTTCCATTTTTCTACGTCTCTGCGCTCCAAAGACGATATGCTTACCGCTATTTTAAGTGAGATAGATTTGCAAAAAAAGTATCTTAAAAATGCTGAAATTGAGACTATTTATTTAGGTGGTGGCACCCCCTCAGTATTGACAGCCAATGAGTTAGATATTTTGATTAAAAAAATATACACGACTTTTAAAATAAAAGCCAACCCCGAAATTACCCTCGAAGCCAATCCCGACGACCTCAGTTTGGATTATTTGAAAGAGTTAAAAAACTATACGCCTATCAATCGCCTCAGTATTGGCATCCAGTCTTTTGCAGAAAATGATTTACTGTGGATGAATCGGGCGCACAACGCTATAGAAGCAAGGGCGTGCATTGAATATGCTCAAGATGCCGGTTTTGACAATCTGACCATTGACCTCATTTACGGCTCGCCCACGACGAGCGATGAACAGTGGCTCAAAAATCTCAAAATTGCTTACGAATATGATATTCCGCACATTTCTTGCTACGCTTTGACGGTTGAGACAGGCACTGCACTTGATAATTTTGTTAAAAATGGTAAAATGCCGCCTGTTGAGGAAGAAAAATCGGCGCGGCATTTCGAGATTTTAATGAGTGAAATGAAACGATTTGGCTTTATTCACTACGAAATCTCCAATTTTGCCCAGCCTGATTGCTATGCTCGGCACAATTCCAATTATTGGCTCGGTGTACCTTATTTGGGTTTGGGACCTTCGGCACATTCGTTCGACGGCGCAAGTCGGCAATGGAATATCGCCAATAATGCTCAATATATCAAAAGCCTGAATGATGGAAAAGTGCCTTTTACGCGAGAGGATTTGACTTCAACGCAACGCTATAATGAGTACATCATGACCACGCTGCGAACGGTTTGGGGATGTGACCCCTCAGTCATTGATGTGAAATTTGGGAAAAATTATTTAAAATATTTTAATAAAAAAATATTGCAATTCATTCAAAATCAAACAGTTATGACGGATGGGAAAAAATATTTCCTAACGGATGCAGGGCGACTTTTGGCAGATAGGATTGCGATGGAATTGTTTTATGAGTAGAAATTACGGTTGTCCAGCCGGATTTTTCACTTTCCAAACGCCCGTTTTCATTAATTTTTTAAATTCCTCGATGGAGAGTGAGCCTGTTTTTTTAACCACTTCGTTGCCCTCACCATCAATGAAAATATATGTCGGATAGGCATTGACTCCAAACTGCACTCTTAACGCCACACCCTCGCCTTTTTCAGCATTAATTTTCATGCTCAAGCAGTTTTGATTCATGTAGGTAGCCACGTCTTCATCACTGAAAACTGACTGATCCATGAGCCGACAGGGCGCACACCAAGTCGTAAAAAAATCGATGAAGACAACTTTATTTTCCTTTTTAGCTTTTTCCATGATAGCCGACAACTGATCTGTTATCCTAAAATTGACCAATGTGCCTGTTCCTGCTTCGCCGATGGCATCTTCTTTTTGGGTGTTATTTTTAGCCGTTGTTCTGCTTTTGGAAGAGTTACAGGCGTAAGGTAAAATGCTAATTGCCACCATAAAAACGGCTATCCATATTTTTTTCATTTTAGTTAAAATTTTAATTCAAACCATATTTATTATTCTTAAATCCCTTTTGATTGCCGCCTTTTTTCAAGCATAAAAAGATAACGCATAAAAACCGACCACGCTGCAACCACACTAATAACGAAACCGACATGACCATCTAAAAAGCCTTTTTTTAAAAAAAAATGCTTGTTAAAGCGCATAAAAGGCTTCAAAACTAAGTGGAAGTACGTTATTTTGCCCGTAGAAACTTCTTTATCTTCTGCTGACCAAGCGGCGTAACGCATCTGTTTATCAACGAAATGTTTAATATTTTTAAACGTGTAATGCTCGAATTTATTTTCGAGTTGACCGACTCGCAAGCCCTCAGTCATAATCTCTTCATGCACTCGATTTTGATTATAACGACATTTGTCGCGCTTGATTAATCGAACTGTTTTATCATTTTGCCAACCCGAATAATGCACTTTTTTACCCATAAAATAATGCGTGAAACCTATCCAAAAACAATCGAAAGATGTATTTTCAGAAGTTGCTTGACCCCTCAGTATTTGATCAATTTCAAGACGCATTTGAGGGGTTACCCGCTCGTCAGCATCCATGAGCAAAACCCATTCGTGATGGGCTAAAGGAATTGCCCAATTTTTTTGAAAAGCGGGTCCGAAATAAATATGCTGTAGGAATTGAACATTTTCGTAGCGTTTGACTACCCCCTCAGTATTATCGGTGCTGAACGAGTCAACGACAATAATTTCAACCGCCCACTCGACGACAGAATCAAGGGCAGCAGCTATATTATCTTCTTCATTAAAAGTGGTAAAAAGGACGGTTAAAGACGTTGGCGCTTTCAAGTTGTTTTATTTTTGAATGCAAATCTAATCTTTATGCTTGAAATTTGGTTTAAAGAACACTCAGAGTAGTTATTTTGTATCATTCTTTTTAAAACAAAAAGTTTTTTCGTAGATTTGCCGTTTGCAAAAAAATAAAATTACATGGCTCACAATCACTCGTCAACAGATACCTCTACTGCCTTGAAAATGCCTGAATCGCCGAAGGTTACAGCGCAAGATTATATCGAAGTCATCGGTGCAAAAGTCCATAATTTAAAAAATGTTAATGTAAAAATACCTCGTAATCAATTAGTTGTGATTACGGGATTGAGTGGTAGCGGCAAATCGTCGTTGGCTTTTGATACTATTTATGCTGAAGGTCAACGCCGTTATATGGAAACTTTTTCCGCCTACGCGCGTCAATTTATCGGCTCAATGGAGCGCCCTGATGTGGAACAAATAACGGGTTTGAGTCCTGTTATTTCTATTGAACAAAAAACAACTGGGCGAAATCCACGCTCAACAGTAGGCACTATTACTGAAATTTATGACTTTATGCGCCTTCTTTTTGCTCGAATTGGTGACGCCTACAGCTACGAAACGGGTAAAAAAATGGTAAAATATACCGAAGAACAAATCCGAAATCTTATCCTCGAACAATTTGATGGTCAAAAAATTATGCTACTCGCGCCGCTTATCCGTGGGCGCAAGGGGCATTATCGGGAGCTATTTGATAATATTCGCAAACAGGGTTATACCAAAGTGCGCGTGGATGGTATTTTGCTCGACCTTGAGCCTGGACTTCAAGTAGATAGGTTCAAAGTGCATGATATTGAAGTGGTGATTGACCGCATTCAAGTCTCCGAGGAGCGGCGTGAACGGCTCGTGACTTCGCTCGGCACGACGATGAAAATGGGTAATGGGTTGATATTTATTTTAAAGGTAGATGCCAATTCAGGGAGTGAAAATACTGAGGGGGGGGAATTGACCATGTTTTCAAAGCATTTGATGGATGCTGAATCAGGTATCAGTTACGAAGAAGCATCGCCGAATACCTTTTCATTCAATTCACCTTATGGTGCGTGTCCGCATTGCAAAGGCTTGGGGCAAGTGGCGGAAGTAGATATGGAAAAAGTGATTCCCGATTGGTCGAAAAGCATCAATGATGCGGCGATAGTGCCTTTCGGAGAGGTGCGGGAGAATACGATGTTTCAGCAGATTCGAGCGATTTCAAAAAAATACAATTTCACTTTTGCGACGCCTATAAAAGATATTCCTGAAGCAGCTTTGAATTTGATGCTGTATGGTGGTGAAAAAAAATCTGTCAATTTGCCAACCCATGTTGCTCAACAGGATATGTATGTCTATGATTTGGCATCAACGGGCTTAACAAATATGCTCAAACGCTGGTATCAAGATTCAGGTTCTGAGAAAATTGCACAATGGGCGGAGGAATTTATGACCGTCATGACATGCCCTGAATGTGATGGATATCGGTTAAAAAAAGAGTCTTTACATATTAAAATTATAGATAAGCATATTGGCGAATTAGCCGTTTTGGATGTGATTAGTTTGATGGAATGGTTTGAACCCATTGAAGCACAACTCACTGAACGTCAACAAGTTATAGCTAAAGATATTTTAAAAGAAATTCGTTTGCGACTGGGTTTTTTATTGAATGTCGGCTTGGATTATCTCTCCATGAATCGTCCTTCGGGCACGCTTTCGGGGGGTGAATCGCAGCGCATTCGTTTAGCCACTCAAATAGGATCGCAACTGACGGGTATCACGTATATACTCGATGAACCGAGCATCGGCTTGCACCAACGCGATAATCAAAGGCTGATTGAGGCATTAAAACAGTTGAATGAAATTGGCAATACAGTCATCGTGGTGGAGCATGATAAGGATATAATGATGGCTTCCGATTATTTGATTGACCTCGGACCGGGCGCGGGTAAACATGGTGGCGAACTCGTTGGCGAAGGCACCCCCTCAGTATTTATCCAAAATCAGACTTTGACAGCCGAGTTTTTGAACAATGTTAAAAGAATAGAAGTGCCCAAACACCGCCGAAAAGGCAACGGTAAAGAGTTGATTTTGACAGGTGCAACGGGTAATAATTTGAAAAATGTCACCGTCACAATTCCTTTGGGGACGCTCATTTTGATAACGGGCGTATCAGGCAGCGGTAAATCTACTTTAATCAATGAAACGCTTTACCCTATTTTAAGGCAACATTTCTACAATTCTACTAAAAAACCAATGCCTTTCGAGCGTTTGCAAGGTTTGGGGCATTTGGATAAAGTGATTGAAATTGACCAGTCTCCTATTGGACGAACGCCTCGCTCCAATCCAGCGACTTATACAGGTGTTTTCAGCGATATTCGCAATATTTTCGCAGGGCTACCCGAAGCTAAAATTAGAGGTTATAAGCCAGGGCGTTTTAGTTTCAATGTAAAGGGTGGGCGTTGTGAGACCTGCGAAGGGGCAGGTAAACGGGTTATTGAAATGAATTTCCTGCCGGATGTAGAAGTGGATTGCGAAACGTGTTTAGGTCGCCGCTACAATCGGGAGACTTTAGAAGTGCTTTACAAAGGCAAAAGCATCAATGATGTTTTGAACATGACTGTTGATGAAGCTGTGCCATTTTTTGAAAAAATACCCAATATTTTCCGCCGCATGAAGACTTTGCAAGAAGTCGGTTTGGGCTATATCACGCTTGGGCAACAAGCGACAACGTTATCAGGCGGTGAAGCACAACGCGTCAAATTGGCGGAAGAACTTTCTAAAAAAGACACGGGCAACACGATGTATATTTTGGATGAACCGACTACCGGTTTGCATTTTCAAGATATTCAATTGTTGCTAACAGTTTTATATCGCCTTGTTGAAAAAGGCAATACTGTGATGGTGATTGAACACAATATGGATGTTATCAAGGTCGCTGACTATATTATTGATATGGGACCCGAAGGTGGTTATAGAGGTGGCATGGTCGTCTGCACGGGTACGCCTGAAGAAGTAGCAAATACTGAGGGGTCGCATACGGGCGCATTTTTGAAATTAGAGCTTTAAAATAAAGGATAAGAGTCAGCGTTTTTAATAGTTGGATTAAAAATTTTACCTTTACTGCTCAAATTTCAAGAATATATTTCAAGTATGGAAAATAATGACAATCTTTTAGGTGTTCTATCAACTATTTTTAGATGGAAAAAACAGATTTTAACAGTGACCTTTATTGCAGCTTTGGGCACAGCCTTGATTGCTTTTTTTTATCTACATAATTATTACAAATCAACGACTATTTTTTACGTAGCCAGTCCCGATATTTTCAAGCCCGAACAGGTGTTTGGAACTTCTAATAAAGATATGGAATTTTATGGCACTGCCAATGACCTTGACCGCGTGTTGACGATTGCAGAATCAGGCGAATTGTATGAGTTTTTGATAAAAAAATTCGATTTATATAAGCATTATGATATTGATACAACGGATGAAAAAGCACCTTACAAAGTGCGTGAAAAATTGGAATCTCTTTATAATGTTAAAAAAACGAAATTTGATGCGATTGAGCTGTCTGTAGAAGATGTCAATCGCCAAATGGCTACTGAAATTGCGAATGTTGCACGTGAGAAAATTGATGAAATCTCGCAAAGGCTCATTCGCCAAAGCCAAGAGAATGTAATCAAAGCTTATGATTCTAACTTCATTGAAAAAGAAAAAATATTAGTAAGTGTTGGCGATTCGCTCATGCGGTTGCGCGAAAATTATGGCGTTATTGACCCCGATAAACAGACCGAAGCAGTAACTAAAACCGCCGTCGAATCTGAAACCAATTATGCTCGAAATAAAGCAAAATTGGACATGTTGAAAAAATCGCCCAATGTTTCTGCAGATACACTCGTGCTTTTAGAAGCCAATGTCAAGGGTTATGAAGAGGAAGTTAAAGCCAACGGGTTGATGTTGAAAAAATACAATCAAGGTTTTAACAGCGTTTCTGCTTTGAAAGAATTTTATGAAAAAGAGCGCGACCAAATGGGTAAAGACAAACAGCGCGCTATGCAACTCCGCATCGCTTATAATACCAAAATTTCAGCACTCATACTCGTCGAATCTGCTAAAGTGCCTATCGTCAAATCGCGTCCGAAAAGAACGGTTATCGTATTCAGTGCCGCCTTAATTGCCCTCATTTTTAGCATTATCGGTGTATTATTGATTGATAACTATAAAGATGTGAATTGGAATGAGGTCACCAATACTCAAAATGGTTCGTACAGAGTGACCAGTACTGAGGGGAGTAAAAAATCAATTGGTTTCTTAAATCGTGAAAGCTAATTCGGCATATTCCCTTGAATTTCCTCAATGTCATACCACGTTCTCAAGCCAAAACGACCTTCATCGTTTTGGCTACTATCATCATTTCAAGCTGTTGGCTGGCGGCGGCTTTAGATAGCTTATACCCTTTGGCAATCCCTGCATTTGGGCTTTTAATTTATATGACGATTGTAGATTTTAAGAGTGTTTTTTTTCTGCTTTTAGCCTGCATCCCTATTTCAGCCGAGTTTGAATTGCCTAATGGATTCAGTACTGACATACCGACCGAGCCTTTAACCATCGGTTTAATGCTTGTTTACATCATTTATGCCTTGAAAAATGACGATATACTGAGGGGTCGGGGTTTCTTACGTCACCCAATCACATTATTGATAGGGCTTCATATCGGGTGGATTTTTGTTACCATGATTAATTCTGAAAGCCTTTTCTATTCCATCAAATACTTCCTTGCTAAGATATGGTTTGTCGTCACGTTTTATTTTTTAGCATCACTCATGCTTCAGACGCGGCGAGATTTTGAACGTTTTATTTGGTGCATTTTTACCCCCCTCAGTATAGCCATCGTTATCACGACTTTTAGACATGCCGCTTACGATTTTTCTTTTACCGATATTAATAAAATCATGTATCCTATGTTTCGGAATCATGTGAGTTACGGGTGTATATTAGCTGTGTTTCTACCCTATGTCATATTGGGTCGTTCATGGCAACGGCGTTTTGGATTGAGGTGGTGGGTGTTGACTTTTGCCGTTGTATTATTCCTTTTTGCTATCCAAATGTCGTTTACGCGGGCGGCTTATGGAGCTATTATTGGCGCAGCAGGCTATTATTTTATTGTAAAATATAGATTGACAAAAGCAGTTATTGGCATATCCATCATAGGTATCATCAGTTTTGTCACCTATATTGTGAATGACAATAAATATTTGGATTATGCTCCCAAATTTGAAAAAGCGATTACGCATAAAAACTTTGATCAGCTCTTAGATGCCACAGCTAAGGGGGAGGATATTTCGACTATGGAGCGTGTCTACCGTTGGGTAGCGGGTTTTAGAATGGTTTCTGAGAAGCCATTTATGGGTTTTGGACCTAATAATTTCTACAATTATTATAAAACTTTTACTGTCACCAATTTTAAAACCTATGTCAGCGATAATAAAGAAGGCTCGACGGTGCATTGTTATTATCTGCTTATAGCCATTGAGCAAGGCATCTTAGGGGCGATTATTTTTTTTATGCTCATATTTTATGCTCTTATTAAAGCAGAGCAAGTCTATCATCGCTCTGAGGGTTTTCAGAAGCAAGTGTTGATGGCCACTCTACTCGCATTTGTCATCCTACTCATCCTCATTACCATCAACGACCTCATCGAAACAGATAAATTCGGCTCCTTCTTTTTCATGAGTCTCGCCATTTTTACCAATCTTGATTTAGCGACGCGTAAAAATAACGCTGACTTAAATTCTCCAAAAATTGCTACTGAAGAAGTATCATAAAATACGCATTCAGACGTTATCAAGAGAAATCTTTTTCCTGCATCTATCCATTAGATTTATTAAATTTGTTTAAGAAATTGAAAGTCAACTTTTTAAACATAATACAATTTGTCCTATTTAAATTTAGCGGAATATGGGTACAGGGTATGGTTTAAAAATTGTTTAGATTATTGTAATTATCAAAAAATAATCATCAATGAACAAAAGCCAATTTATTTCAATGCGGACTTTCCTCAATATATTCTTCTTCCTGGTGCTAAATAATGGCATTTTCGCTCAATATACTGAGGGGGGGCAAGAGAATATTGTTCCCAATCCGAGTTTTGAAGAGTTCGACGGTTTCCCAATCGGTTGGTATTATAAAGGTACGGACTTCGACGATGTCGTCAAATATTGGACATCTGCCACCCTCGCTTCTCCTGACGCTTATGGTGCGCGGGTGCGGGTGCCTGCGAGTTGGTCGGAGAAAGGCTTCGGCAAGCAGTTTCCGCACAGCGGGCAAGCAATGGCAGGTATTACTGTTTTTGGCTGCGGAACGGGCAAACCGCATTGCCGCGAATATATCGAAATTCAAATGAAAGAACCACTTGTTATTGGGCAGGTGTATGTTGTGGAGTTTTGGGTATCGCATTTAGCTGGTTCGTTGCAAGTGAATAATATTGGTGCTTATTTTTCTGATAAACAAGTGAAAGTCAAAACCGATAATTGCTTAAACCTTGTGCCGCAAGTCAAATCAGAAGCGGTGCTGAACGCTGACGGTGGACGGTGGATAAAATTCATAGCCAAATTCCAAGCTCAGACGGAAGCCGAATGGGTCGTCATCGGCAACTTCAATGAAGACAACCAAACCACAGCCGTTTACCCTTCAGTATCTAACGGACTCAACTTCGCATATTATTATATTGATGATGTTTCAGTCAAAAAAGCAGAACCAATCATGCCTGTGCCTGTCAAAGAAGATGATCTCACGCGCATACCGCTGGAGACAGGCAAAGTGATTGTCCTCAAAAATATATACTTTGACAGCGACCGTTCTGAACTATTGCCGCGCTCTTCTGTCGAATTGGATAAGCTCGTACAGATAATGCGTGAAAACCCAAAAATGGAAATTGAAATCATCGGGCATACAGATAATATAGGCGATGTGAATTATAATATCACTCTCAGCCGTCGCCGCGCATCTCAAGTGATGGATTACGCTATCCGAAATGGCATCGAAGCTAAGCGACTTCAAGCCAATGGGTTTGGTTCTTCGCAGCCTCTTGCTTCCAATGATACGGAGGAAATGCGTCAAGTAAACAGACGAGTGGAATTTAGAATTTTGAAAAAATAAGATTCTTTAAATACAATAACTTAAGGCTCAATTATGCTTTCAAGTTGCTGCGTACCTTTGTGAAAAAACAAATGGTATTACAGATAAAAGATATAGTAGATGACCGCCTATG
>JAYTON010000378.1:0-3629 GCA_043747725.1 Saprospiraceae bacterium | reverse complement strand
TGGCAGGGGATTAGGTAAGCAATCGGGTTGCTACCAACGGCCGTACCGACCGCTCGAACGGCATTAGGCGAACCTGCCAATTCAGCGATGGTTTGATAAGTGGATAAACTGCCTGTTGGTATTTTCAAGAGAGCTTCCCATACTTTTACTTGAAAATTAGTACCTTTTACTAATAAATGCAGTTTTGGGGTGTTCAATACTGAGGGGGGTGCATTGAAAATTTGATTGATGATTAATGCTGTTTTAACTTCATTTTTTTCAAAATCAGCATTCAACCATTTCTTTTTAAAATCATTGAAAATAGCTAATTCATTATCAATTTGAATAAAAGACAAGCCACAAATGCCGCGTTCGGTCACAGCGATAAAACACTTTCCAAAAGGCGTTTCGTGAAAACCATAGGCTATTTCTACATTTTCACCGCCCGTTTTATACTCATTCGGCGTCACCGCTTCAAGGGTAACGAATAAATCATGTACCCGAGAAGGGCTTGAAAGACCTGCTAAATCCGTCGCTTCCAATAAATTAGCAGTGTTTGAAAGGCGGTTTTTAAGAAAATCCGTCGTTAAAAATTGTAAAAATCTCTTAGGACTGATGCCTGCCCAATCGGTGAAAAGCCGTTGAAAATGGAAAGGACTGAGATGCACCTGCGCCGCCACTTCGTCTAAATCGGGTTGAGCCGTTACGTTTTCAGTTAAGAATCGAATGGCCTGCTCTATGCGGCTGAAATTCAAATTGTCTGTTTGATGAATCATTTTTTAATTATTTTACTACAAAAGTAGAGCTGATTGGGCAAGGGGACAACCCGAAACTTGCGGAGTTGAAAATTTGGCATACTTTTTTTAGAGTCAATATCGGTTAAGATTTCTTTTAGAAAAATTTATACTCTTTTAAAGGTAAAGACTAAATATTATCCGCACTTCAATCATTCAATCTATTTTTCTTTAGAATCCAATATCTTTCAAACTCATTTTAACAATTTATATAAAAAAGCAAATGATGCGTTTTTTTAAAACTCTGACCATTATTTTAAGTGTTGTTTTTATTCAAAATGCTGCTTTCGCTCAAACGTTGTCGTCAAATGAAATTTCCATTGCACCGATGATTAAGGTCTCAGTTGTAGAGGGAAAATCGTCTGTTAAAGAAGGCGAACACGTTGTCATGAAAGTGAAAGGCAACGATGAATTTTCAGCAATGCAATGGCAGACGAGCCTTGACGGTATCAATTGGCAAGACATTCCAAAGGCTACTGGTATCAACTATGAGATGCTGCCCATCACTCAAATGCACTATTTTAGAGTTGTTTGTCGCCCTCTGGATGCGACGACAAATGACGTGGTCACTATTTCCAATGTTCAGATTATCTCTATGCAAGACAACGTTGCATCGCGCAAAAGAGATTAATCGGCTACAACCAACGGCTCAATTGTCGTAAACTATCCACGTTATGCCCTGCGCTGAATACATCAACGTAGGGCATTGCTGCTTTCATCCCCTCAGTATTCGGCTCGTAAGTCGGATTGCCCGCTAAGGGATTCAGCCAAATGACTTTCGCTGCTTTTTTATGAATAAATGCCATGTTTTCACTCAAAATATCCACATCGCCCGTATCCCAACCGTCGCTCATGATGATGACAATCGTTTTTGAATTGAGGTGTTTAGCACTATAATTATCTACAAAACCCTTCAGACTCTCCCCTATGCGCGTACCACCCGACCAATTGGGAACAGTTGTAGACAGCCCCTCTAACATCCGTTCAAATGATGATTCACCACCATGCGAAGTCAAAAGGCTACCCCTTAGTATTTCGCTGATTTTTATGAGAGAAGTTGAAAAAATAAAGGTTTCAATCCGCTTAAAAGCCTGTTGAAAAGCGTAGGCAAATTGAATAAGAAAGCGACTGTACAACTCCATTGACTTACTAACATCACACAATAAAACAAGTTGAACCCGTTGTTTTTGACGCTTTTTTCTCATAATTTCAAGCATTTCACCACCGCGCCTCATATTTTGACGGAGGGTGCGCCGAAGGTCGAGCAAGCCGTTTTTATTCTTTTTATAACGTCTGCTTTGTTGCCGTGCTAATCGGCGCGCAATCATCAGTATGAGTTCAAATATCTCGCGCAGTTCATCATCCGTCAGGCTTGAAAAATCTTTTTTACCCAAAGCCTCCGTTGCGCTATACGTGTATAAATCGATTTCTTCTTCTGATTTTTTATCGCCATAGAGCCAATCTTTTAAGGTTTGAAACGCAGGGTCTTGGCTTTTTTTAGGGCGAGGTTTACCGTTGTTTTGCGCTTGATCTGCTACTTTTGAATCAATGGCTTTTGAAACCTGTTTCCAATAATAATCATACAATTCATCAAACCGCTCCACCTGCCCTTGCGAGCGAGTCAACACTGTTTTGAGTGCCAATCGCAGCGTTTCGGGTGAGTCATAAGGCTCTAAAATCTCCATACTTTTGAGGGCATCGGCTTCTTCAGGTGCAGCGATAGCGAACCCCTCAGTCCGTAGGTATCGGCAAAATGCGACGACATTAGAAGTGAGTGCCGTATGGCGTTTGATGAGTTCTTTCATAATTTTAGCTCTTATTTTCCAATTCTTCCAAAGGTATTCCCCCTTTGGGGGTTAGGGGGCAAACGTTTAGTTTTTCGTAATAAATTCATCTAAATTCAGCATCGCATTAGCCACCACTACCAATGCCGCCGTTTCAGGTTTATTGCGCTTATCATGTCCTCCAACTATTTCGCAGCTTTTATCTGTATCGTTTTTAAATGCTCTCAAAGCCTCATCATAAAGCTTTTCAAGGGCGATTAATTTTTGAGCATTTATCGGTTTATACATTGCCCATTCATACCCGCCGCTGATTTGTTTTTTAACATCATTGCCTAAGGAATCTTTCATTTTGTAAGCAAAAAGGCGTGCCATTTCGATATAAGTCGAATCATTCAGCGTGACGAGTGCTTGCAAAGGCGTATTCGTTCGAATGCGGCGTGACGTGCAAACCTCCCGCGCAGCCCCATCAAAAGTCATCATGGAAGGATACGGCGCGGTGCGTTTCCAATAGGTATAAACGGCGCGGCGATAGGCTTCATCACCCTTGCTTTGCACCCAATATTCACCACTCCACGGCGACAACCAAATACCTTCGGGTTGCCAGGGCATCACGCTTTTACCGTACATTTTTTCATTCAAAACCCCACAAATAGCAAGGGATTGGTCGCGCACCTGCTCCGCAGACAGGCGTACCCGTGCGCCCCGAGCACACAAGCGATTATTAGGGTCTTTTTCTAAAAGCTGTGCCGTTACTTTGGAATCCTGCTGATAAGTGGCGGACATCACCATCGTTTTCAAGAGCTTTTTAATGCTCCATTTATACTCCGTCATAAATTGAAAAGCGAGGTAATCGAGCAATTCTCTATGCGTTGGTTGCGCCCCTTGCGTCCCGAGGTCTTCAAGGGTTTCGACCAAACCCGTACCGTAGAGTTGTTCCCAAAGGCGGTTAACCAATGTCCGAGCCGTCAAAGGGTTCTGCTTATCAGTCAGCCACATGGCTAAACCCAAACGATTATTCGGCGCATCCTTAGGCATCGGATTCAATGACTTGGGTACTGAGGAGGTCACTTTC
>JAYTON010000377.1:0-4018 GCA_043747725.1 Saprospiraceae bacterium | reverse complement strand
ATGAAAAACGGAGTCAAATCCGTTGTGATATGTGGTACTGAGGGGGTGCTTCAAGATTTGGGCACGAGGTTGAGTCTTTAATTAAAAATTACATAAGTCTTTGGTTTTCAATAAGTTAAAAATTTGAATGACGCATCCTAAAGAAATAATACTGCTCTTACAGCACCTCATTGCTACACCTTCATTTTCAAGAGAAGAGGATAAAACCGCTGCCATTATTCAAAATTTTTTCATTGAAAAAAATATTCCGACTGAGCGCATAGGCAATAATATTATTGTAAAAAATAAGTATTATTCTGAAAATCCAAAAGTTCCCGTTATCCTTTTAAATTCTCACCATGATACCGTCAAACCAGTAAATGGCTGGACGCGCAACCCATTTTCTGCCGAAACTATAGATGGAAAATTATATGGATTGGGTTCAAATGACGCTGGAGGGGCTTTAGTCTCTTTAATGGCAACTTTTTGTTTTTTTTATGATAAAAAATTGCCTTTCAATCTCATATTAGCCGCTACAGCGGAAGAGGAAATTTCGGGAGCGAACGGTATTGCTTCAATTTTACCTCATTTGTCCTCCATTTCCGTTGGAATTATCGGCGAACCCACCTTGATGCAAATGGCGGTTGCTGAAAAAGGATTAATGGTGATTGATGGCATTGCTAGCGGAAAGGCAGGTCATGCCGCGCGGAATGAAGGCATTAATGCTATTTATAAAGCGTTGGAAGATATTGAAAAAATAAAAAATTTTAGATTTGAAAAAAAGTCAGAATTACTCGGCGAAGTGAAAATGACGGTGACTCAAATAGAAGCGGGCACGCAGCACAATGTCGTGCCTGATACTTGTAAATTTGTCATTGACATTCGCTCCAATGAGTGTTATTCTAATGCTGAAATATTTGAAATTCTACAAAAACAAGTCGAATCTGAATTAAAACCACGATCTTTTCGCCTCAATTCTTCAAAAATTGCCTTGAATCACCCCTTGATACTGAGGGGTATCGAAATGGGTTTATCGCATTATGGCTCACCTACTTTGAGCGACCAAGCCTTGATGCCTTTCAATACCTTGAAAATAGGACCCGGCGATTCGGCACGTTCGCATACAGCCGATGAATATATTTATGTCAACGAAATTCAGGAAGGTATAAAAACGTATATTGGTTTGTTGGAGAATTTAGCTTTAGTTTCATAGGGTTTTATCCAAGGCTTTCAACACCCCTTGCGCTTTTATCGAGCACTCTTCATATTCATCTTCTGCAACTGAGTCAGCAACGATAGCACTGCCCACCTGAAAGGATAAATAACGATTTTTTTGATTGTATAAAATACTGCGAATCACCACGTTAAAATCAAAATTGCCCTCGGGTGTAATGTAGCCGACAGCTCCTGAATACAAGCCACGTTGAGTGATTTCATATTGTTCAATGAGTTGCATCGCCCGTACTTTTGGCGCACCCGTCATACTGCCCATCGGGAAAGCATTTTTCAAAGCGTCAATAAAATGGACTTCGGGATGAAGCGTTCCTTCTATCGTCGAAATCATCTGATGAACCGTTGGGAACGAATAAATACCAAATAGCTCAGTAACCTTTACGCTACCTGCCACGCAACTTTTACCCAAATCGTTGCGGACTAAATCCACTATCATCACATTTTCAGAGCGGTTTTTAGGGTCGTTGAAGAGGATAGTTTTGAGCTGTTCGTCCGCCTCTTTATCTATTCCTTGAGGCGTATTACCTCTTTTTGAAGTGCCTTTTATTGGTTGAGAGATGAGTTGTTGACCTTCTTTTTTTATGAACCTTTCGGGCGATGCACAGAGGAGGTATTTATCCTTGAATTTATAAAAAGTTGAAAAGGGGGCTTTAGCAATTTCATTTAATTTAAAAAAGAGATGGATGGGATTTATGGCTACATTTTCACCATAAAACTCTTGGCAGAAGTTCATTTCAAAAATGTCCCCCCTCAGTATATGACGCTTTATTTGCTCGATTTTTCCTAAATATTCATTTTTATTAAACCGTGTTTTTAATTGAAAATCAATATTTTGTGTATTGCTTTCATTTAAATTAAATTTTTCAATACCTTCAAAAATTGTTATGTCTCGTAAGGAACTATAATTGCTATTAACAGTTTTATTACGTACTATTTCGCACTCATTTTTTGATATTTTTAAAACAATTTGTGGTTGAAAAAAATGTAAATCAGGCATTTTAATACCATTAAAATTATTGGATTGTAATTTTTCAACACTATTTTTCAATTCATAAGATAAAAACCCAAACAGCCAATCCTGCTTTTCAATTTGAAATTGCTTCAGTTTTTCAAAAGCAAAAGCATCGTCATTCAAGACAATTTCATCTTGAACACCACAGGCGATGAGGCACTCAAACTCGGGAGCCAGTAACCCCTCAGTATAGCCGTTATTATCCAGACAACAACAAACATCAAAGGCATTTGCCGCCCATGCAAATGCCTTTTTTTTGAATTGTTGAAAATCTTTTATCTTAAAAACGACAGGAGATTCTAAAATGGAATTCAATTTTTAAAACTGATTTATTTTTAAAATAATACAAGTATATCGATTTAAATAAACGAGGTTTTAACGGTCTAATATCTATTGTCTGTCTGTTGTCTATTGTCTACGTAATCAACCATTTATGCTGAGTATTTTTATCTCAACTCTTTGATTGACTTTATTAGCAGCAGCCGAGTTTTCCTTGACAATTGGTTTACTCTTACCATATCCACGCGCCACGAGCCTATTCCGTTCGATGCCTTTATTGATTAAATAATCTGCTACCGCCCTTGCTCGCTCGGTTGAAAGTTTGATACTTTCCATATCTTCAATCACCATATTAGTATGCCCTCCGATTTCGACAATGAGCGTAGGATTCGTTATCAATAAATTATAAACTTCATCCAACTGAGGAAATGATTCCTTTTGAATATCAGATGAATTGGGCGAAAATTGCATTTTTTCAATTTTGATAATTTGCCCTTCTTGCAATTTCGTGTTTTTAACAGCGGTCTCTTCAACTGTTTCAATGGGTGCTGTAGGAATAGGCTTTGGTTTAGGTGTTTTTACATCCGCTAATACTGAGGGGGTAGTTGTCGGTTTAATGGGTTTAGGCATCGTCGTTTTTACTGGCGGTGGTGGTTGTTTAGCCGTAGCAATCGGTTTTTCTTCTTCTGCTACAATATCGCTCGCGTTATCCACCAATATATTGCCGTTATAAGGAAAAACGGTCGGCACTTTATAAAATGCTTCAATCATAAAATGAGTATGATTGGCTTTAGGTGTAAATTTAAAAGTATATTTTTTCCAATTGCCAACAGTGACCGGCTCCGTTTCATCCAACATTTCAGTTTTTGAACAATAGCCTGTACCTGCCCATATGCGGATAATGACGGGCGTAATATAATTGACCGTTTTTTTAGTGGCTTGACTTTGGCTTTCATACAGTTCGGAACGTGACAAATCAAGACTAAATGTATAATTAACGCCTTTCAAAAGAGGCGATTTAAGCCTTTGACCCACTGCTTCCCACGTATTGACATCCCGCACCACTAAGCCGAGATAAGTATTGCCATGCGATGCTATTTTATTGACTTTGAAAGTTAAATTGGGCTGTACATCCGGTGGCGATTCGCCCGCAAAACCGCAATCATACCAACCTTGTGGCGTATGAGCCGCTTGTGGATAATCCTCGAAAGACGGATTATCCAGCTTAATCGTAACAGGCTTTTGGCTAAAAACGATTTGAGAAGAGCCGCCAATGATAAGCCATATTAAAAAAACAATTTGTTTGATCATGTGTTTTACCTATTAAAATGATAATTTTGATGACTATACAACGAAAAAAACCGAAAAATGTGATAAAAAACAGTTAGTCAAAATAAAGAGACAATAAATCTATCAGGTTTTTAAAAACCTGATAGGTTTGTAATTAATTGAAAATCAATTAGTTATATCCCCTCAGTATTTTATGTTTTTTATCAGAAAATTATTGTTTTTTAG
>JAYTON010000376.1:0-4829 GCA_043747725.1 Saprospiraceae bacterium | reverse complement strand
AATCAACTCACTCAATATATCGTAGATATTAAGGAATTTGACTATCAAGTCACCTTTTGGCGCAGCAATAAAAGCGGGCGTTGGTGGATGGAAATTCCCTTAAAAACCCGTAAAAAACATGAACGCCACCGCCTCGTCCCTTGTTCCTACAACGACTATTTGCAAGCCTGCAAAGAAGATTTACCCGATAGATTACTGAACGCTTATCGGCGTTTTAAGTGAGTTCGTTAATCATTATTTGTTATCTATTATTCGTTTACTCGGATATCGCGTAACGAATAACGGATAACAAATAATGATTAACAGTTAACGATTTTAATTAATTCGTTTTTAGTTAACACAATTGACTATTAATAAATACAATAATATATGCCCATCTCAAGTTTTTAGTACCTCTAATGCATAAATATTAAATATATTATTTCGCTTAAACACAACTTTTAACTTAATTTTTAACCCATAAATAAATTAAAATGAGCAAAATTTCTGCTAATCAAGGCATCACCTTTAAGGTGAGCTTTGAAACCAAACCCGAGCGCGATTTACAATTAGTCGCCCACATTTTCGACAACTTCGGCACTTACCTTAAAACCCTACCAGTCAAAGACGGACAATTTACGCTTAAAGAATCTTTTCAAGGGAAGCAACTCTACATTGCGCCCGCTGACTTACCCACAGGTGGAAAACTGACAATCCAAAATCTTGAGACTTTAGGTGCCTATCAACCGGCTATCCCACATGGTGAACTCCGCAAACAGGTGATTGAATTAGCGAAAATTCCAAGTATTTCTGTAACAAATTGGTTTTTTTGTACTTGTAGAGTCAGGGGCAAGGTTGTAAAGCCTTTCTCTATTTTCGGTATTGACTTTAAGATTCCTGTATGCCATGCGCGTGTGCATATTTGCCGATTAGAATCTCTTATCCGTTTTATTCCAGATATTGACCTTATCAATATTCGAGATATTTTGCTGAGAGAGCCGAACTTTCCTTTTCCGATACCTGAGCCTGAACCATTTCACATTCCCAATATTCCGAGACCGATTGGATTCAATACTTTAATGGGTGGCGATATGGGGTCATCGATGGCAGGTGTTTCTGCTGCCGTAACTAACATTCAACCCCTCAGTATCAGCAATGATTTGAGGCGCGATTTATTGTATTCTACATCTGCACAACAAATTAGGGCTTCGCTCAAAGATTATCTTGACTTACCCAAATCTATTTTGCCTTTCTGTCTTGCCAATATTTTATACAGTTGTCATGAAGTGAATATGGTCGAAACCGACGCGCAAGGCAGATTCGATACAACGCTCCTCGTTTCCTGCTTAGGCAAAAAAGATTATTACTTTTGGATTGAATATTTGATTAATGGGGTTTGGCAAACCGTTTATCGCCCTTCTTATTGCACGGGTGCATTTTGGAATTATAGCTGCAATACCGAAGTCACTTTGACGGTGACTGACTCCCGCGTGCCATTGGGTTGTCGCCCTACTCAAACGAGTAGTTTCTTTGAAATTGTCAGTATTGGCTCTGGTGCATTGCCTTCTCGGATACATCAGCGGACAGTTACAAACCCCGCTACCCTTACAAAAGGGGGCGTGACTGCCAATACGGGTTTGATACCGATGGGTTATGGCGGTGATAGCCCATTCGGCGGGCAATTGGTGATTTATGCCAATACAGGCATCGGATTTCCGAGTCCCGATGCTACGCATTATCGGTGTATTTATAAAAAAACATCCGATCCTGATATTGATAGTTCTTGGACTTCGGTGAATAATGGTAGTTTCTTCCGTTATTATAATGAGGAATTCAATACTGGCGGTAGCAATTTTCAAGTACTGACCAAAGGTTATGAACTCAAAGACGCCGATGGTTTAGATTTTTATAAAATCACCCATGAAGATGTTGAAAATGATGTAGGGCTTCCTGTCGCGCCTGTCGTGAATCGGGAGTGGGCAAATGATGTCTATCCGATAGCCGTTTTAAATTCAAATAATTTGGATGATACGCATTATGACATCCGCGTAGAGATTTATAAAAAAACGGGGACTACTTACACCTTTACCAATATTGCCAAAGATGTTTTCAAAGTGCCAGACCCAACCAATCCTGCCATGTCCGAAGATGCACCCGACGAGCTTTTGGCAAGGGTGACGCATGGCAGCGTCACATCTTTTGCTTTTGAAATGACCATTCGGGTAGATAATAATACTTGCGCGGCGGCTATTGACAATGCTTTGGCTAACGGTGCGGCGGCAGATCCTGATTGTGGTATGCTCAGTTATGGCGTCAATAAAAATGTGCCATTGACATTAGGATTCAAAGCCAAGCACGTCAATGACTTTGCGACATTCAGCTTCGGCGTTATCAGAGGCAATGCCAATAATGTGCTGCCATCTTTTGCAGGCGGCAGAGTCGGCGATTCGCCGGTTGGTAATTATACAGGCAGCAATATATTTGACCCTGATGCCACGCACAATCGCCATTTCGTCAGCAATACGTTGACAGTTGCTCAGTTTTTAGGTACTTGCGAAGGCGCAGCATTCTCTCAAAATCTATATGTAGCCGCTTTAGCCACTGATGGTAGCCAGCGTTTAAATGGGTATGATGCCAGCAGCGTAGCAGCATTTGCATTGATTCATTGAGTATGCGTAAATGGATATGCCAAAGGCATTCCTGCGGTAAAATGCCTTTGGGCATTTAATATCGGTAGAAATAGATAAAATCCGTCAAAGTGGCGTAGCGCGATATATTGAAATAAAATATAGCGTCTCTATGAGACTTGGGATAGATTTTTCCTATTTCCTACCGATATTGAATGCCTGACGGCATTTTTTTCAAACAATCCTCTCATTCCTAATTTGTCATTCCTAATTTATCATTCCTCATTAAAAAATACTGAGGGGGTATTTTCTACAATTCATACCGATATTTCTACAGTTTAGTCGTTTTTCTTTTGAAAAAATAAGTTTTGAGTCCAATTTTGAATCATCATTCAAACAAAATTGATTCATTTTAAAAATATACACATCATGAAAAGCAAGGCTTGTAGTTTCGATAAAAATGATATTCACGCCGTTGAAAAAGCGCGTAAAGGTTTTCACATTCACTTATTCATTTACCTCATTGTAGTAGGCTCTCAATGGAAGATTTGGTTGTTTTCAGGCGGTGGTTATCCATTTCCAATTTGGGTCACTTTCTTCTGGGGATTGGGCATTTACTCACACTATAAAAAGGTGTATGGCTATAAAAATGAAGATAGTAGTGGTAAAAAAGATACCGAAAGCGATTTTATTTAATGGGAATAAGGGATTTGATACTGAAGGGTAAACACGAATGCCCCATGTCCAATATGAAAAATATCAGACATGGGCATTCGTGTTTTCAATTACCCATCACCCATGGTTAGGAAATCCAAACCGTCACGGGTGCTGTCCAGTAGCTTTTGAGGCTATTCGGACCCAATGAACAAACTTGAAAATCGTATTGTGAACCCAGTTCAAGGTCATTGAAAACAAATTCAGGATTGTTGTTGTAGTTGCCATTTTTCCAAGTGGTATCGTCTTTCTTTTTGTGTTGGATGGCATAATTGAGCGCATTTGCTACTCCTTTCCAAGTCAATCTGACAGTACCTGGCTTGTTTTCTATATTCGTTACTAAGAAATTGATAGGCGTTTCTATGTCGGTAATTGGGGCTTTAGATGGACGAGAAGTGCTTCTCAATTTAAACCCTGCATCGGTAATAATACGCGAATTAGATGTCTCATTGGCTAATGATTCTAATTGCCCGCCTATTTTCACCAATTGCATAATCACCGCTACCATACAATCATTTTTGGCAGCTATACGGTCTGAACCGCCCAATTTGGCATTGGCAATGGCGACAGTCAATGCATCATTTTTGGTTTTAAGCATATCAATATGTGGTTTATAATCAACGAATTGATTATCGGTTGACATGGATTGATACACCGTACTGGAGAATGAAATGAGATCTGCTTGTGAGCCTTTTTTGAATTCAAGAGAGATGTTAAATAACATAAAATAATGTGTTTTAGAATTAAAAAAAAAATGGTTTTAAAATCATCTCAATCAAGTCAAATTACTTGCCAAAATTTTTCATTTAAAGTTCAAATCAGACATTTAAATGGATATTAAAACAGGAAACACACAAATTTATTAGCCTTGTTATGATTTTGCGTGTTTTGTAAGCCTCAAATCTATCTTGCGAAAGCTCAAATCAAATTGTTTTGCCTAAAATCTATTTTGTGAAAGCTCAAACTATATTGCTCAAATCAAACCTATCGGGCGAAAGCTTCAACTGAATAGATTTGAGTTAAATCTATTGGGTGAAGGCTTCAACTGAATAGTTTTGAGTTAAATCTATCGGGCGAAAGCTTCAGCTAAATAGTTTTGCCTTAAATCTATCGGGCGAAAGCTTCAGCTAAACAGTTTTGCCTTAAATCTATCGGGCGAAAGCTCAACTCCTTGGTTTTGACTCAAACTATGAAGATTTAACTCAAATCTATCGAGCGAAAGATTTTTCTATACAGATTTAATCCATTCCTATACAGTAAAAGCTAAATCTGTATAGGTTAGGCTCAAATCTATAGAGCGAAGGTTCAAATTCTATTGGTCACTCCCTCAGCTCTGCTACGTTCCTCGCAATGACATAAAGCCTTTAGCTTTACCTTATTCCTATCAATGGCGCAACACTCAATACCCTTTCCCACTCTTTTTGTTAATTTATATAAAAAACGTTGACCGTTTATACAGTCAAACAAACCGTTTATACAATAGACAGCCTTTTAAGACCATGAGCATTA
>JAYTON010000375.1:0-7445 GCA_043747725.1 Saprospiraceae bacterium | reverse complement strand
CTCAAAAAAATTATATAATTTCAGGTTGCAAAAATTTATTAATCTGTAAGGCTTTGTTTATCAAGGCATTACCTTTTTCAATTTGATTATTTTTTAAGTAAATATTACCTGCTTTCCATAGCAACGTAGGCTTTTGAGAGCCTGTGCGGAGTGCTTTTTCTATATTGAAAACGGCTTTTCCATATTCGCCATTTTTAAAATAAACCCATGCCATCAGTTCATTGATGTCAATATTATCTGGGCGGCGGCTGTATTCAAAAGTCGCATAATCAACAGCGTGCGAGAGGTCACCTATTTTTAAAGAAGCTTCAGCCAATTCTTTAGCTGAGTAATGTCCATGCTGTGGCATATTAGCATCAGTCTGTTGATGAGTCGTATCTGTATGATTGCCACCTAAAAGTTGGATAACTGTTTTGGCAGCGTCTTCTGCTTTAGCATGTTGATTTTGAAGGGCATATATATCTGATAATTCTTCATAAAATGCAGGGTCTTTCATATTTTTGATAGCACTTTCGAGATAGGCTACCCCCTCAGTATAATTGCCTTTTTGGCGTGCCAAACGACCTAAACCTGCTTGTGCGTAGGCATATTCAGGGCGTGCGGAAAGAGCCATTTGATAATGACGGTCGGCTCCCTCAGTATCGCCAGTCATTTCGCACAACTTACCGAGTTGAGTCCGACACCACTCTGTTTGCTCCATGCCGATAATACCACTTTTAACGGCGAGATTCATCGCTTCTTTGGCACCTTTATAGTCGCCATGAATTTCTCTTAAATATGAAATGCGGGAATATGAGCGCAAATCTGGGCGAATAGAATTCATCCTATCAGCTGCTTTCACGGCTTCCTCATAATTGCCTAATTCCACATAAGCATCGCACAGTAAGCCATATGTGAAAGCAGCATCTGGATTTTTAATAGTGAGATCTTTAGCTACTATTAATGCATCGGAAAAATGATGTTGAGAAAGCAAAATAGTTGCTTTAACACTCAGAGCATCTATATTATTAGGCTCTTTTTCAAGCACTTGCGAAATGAGTTTCAAAGAGGCATCGTCGTAGTAGGCATGGTCGCCTGAGATACGACTTTCTTGGACATAAGCCATTGCCAATTGAGTTTTGGATTTTAGGTCGTTGGGATGGCGGCGTATTTTATCGAGTAAGCCCTCGATTGCCTGCTTTGTATTGAGCCATTCGCTGTTAAGGCTGACGTTGACTGCACGATTTTTCAGTTGCGGGGTCTCATCTTTTTTAGTTTCATATTTTTTATATACAAAACCCAATGTGACTAAAAGAGCAACAACAATTAAAGGGAATAATAACTTTTTCATTGTAAATTAGATTTGATTTAAGGACTTGTTTAAGAGCGAGCCCATTATTTTTAGATTTGGTTTAAATTATAAATTGTGGTTTTATTATAAAATATCAGGATGGAGGAGATGATAAATATGGGGCAACCGCGAAGAGTTGCCCCATTCATCAATCATTAATTACTTCGATTTTGTCAATTTTATACTTTGAACTGGCTGACCATCCACCAATATGCGAGCAATATAAATGCCTGAAGAAGCATCATTGGCTTGCCATTTTGCTTGATAATCGCCTGCTGGAAGGTCTTGATCTTCTAATATTTTTACCATTTTACCTGTAATATCATAGATAACAACATTTACGTGAGCATCTTGAGCAATATGATAATCCAAAGTTGTTTCAGTTGTAAATGGATTTTGACCTGATTTCATCATCGCTGCTTGGCTCATGCCCAAAACTTTAGGCGATACCGAGGGGTCGTTCATCGTCCGAAGATTGTTACCTGTAAAAATTGTACCAGCTGGAATACCACCGCATGGACCCGTACCTCTGTGAGGAATAGCAACGTATGGGAACGTGCCTTGCAATGATTTATCATTGCTTTCAACACCTGTTGTGTAAGTCAAAACATTCAACAATTTAGGTGTCAAAGGGCTTTGACCGATAGTCCAATCGTCATACCATAAGCCAACAGCTGCTAAAGCAATGCCTGACACAGCTTGCAATTCAATGCGCACAACATCATCCTCCAAACGGCGACCATTCGGAAAACCATCCATGTTTGGAATAAATTGAATGTTAGTATTGGTATTATAAGCAGGATCAGTTAAGCCTAAAACGGCTGCTGCTACAATACCTTCACTGCTAAATTTAGCATCGTTGCGTGGTGTAGGCGGCACAGCCATGTTCAAACGGAGCATGTCGCCAAATGTCGGCAAGAAGTTGTTGATAAAAGGCTTACCGGCTGTGAGTGGATTGCCAGGTGTTTTACCTGTAGCCAATTGGTAAGGTGCCAAATTCGGAACGCCTGTATAGAAAATAGGCAATAAATCCACTGAACGCGGCTCCCCTTTGCGAAGTAAATAATTACCGAAGATAGCATTATCAAGGGCTGTACCTGCTGTTGCCGGATGACCTTTGATGACAAATAAACCATCCTTGCCATTACCAAAATCTACTGCACCCAATACAGTTTGAGATTTAGTTTGAATCCGAAGTTTAGAAAAAGAAGGAACAGCACCGCCAAAGAGGCGATCATCCATATACAAACCAAGCTCTGGATTAGTGAAGTATTTTTCAAACTCGCTTTCACGATCATAAGGAGAACGGAAATTCCATTTGTCTTTTTGACCGATTGGAATAACAGCTTCGTTGGTCAAAGGCATCCCCAAACGAGATACTTGAATCCATGAACCTTGTCCTGTTGGTTTCAAACCATCATAGTTAAGTGTGTTAATACGCGGACGGCTGGCAGAAGCCCAAACGCCAATTGTATAATCTCCATCAAGGATATTAGCTGCCTGAGCGGCTGTTTTACCATTTTTTTGAAGCGTTGAAATAGGCACTTGGATAGCAATCACGTGTACATTTAAACAGCCAACACCATCACGTGGACCACCTGCTTGGCGTGGGGAATCACCTAAATCAAATATGCCGCCTAAGTCTACAAAGAATGGATCATCAGCAGGTCCACAAAAGATTTTTTCACCTGTAGAAGCTGTTGTAATAGCCTCTTGCATGATTTGAGAATAGGGTTTGCCTAAGCCCAAAACAGCATTGTCGATAGAACGTGCGCCAATATTGGTAGGCGGCACAACACCATTATTGATGATAGTGACGAAACCACCATTACCCATGCGGCGCTCGCATTTATAAGTCGCTTTCAAATTCTGTTTGCCCAACCGAATGTTGAAAAAAGTAGTCGGATCTTCATTCGTTTTTGTGAAAGTGAAGCGATAAGTAATGTCATCAGCTGGTGTAGCTGCGTTGTTTTTTATGTGAATTTCGTAGCGAACATTTTCACCGAAATTCGCATAATTTGGTCCCCCTTGTGGCAATTCCAAACCGATGTAATTAGCCATTAAAGTAATTGTATTCGGATTGTCTGGGCTGCGGAAAGCATAAACATCTGTGTTGTCTGCTACAGGATCTTCCGAAATAAGTGGTGCTTCGCGGTGACTTGAAGCCTCAAGATAGTGCGTTTCGACGCCATAATAGGCAATAGCTCCTACAAGTGCAACGATAATACTGAATTGTAGTAATAATTGTTTTACGTTTTTCATTGGAAAAAATTTAGATTTAATAAATGTTTAAAATATTTTTAAAAAACAATTTTAACTGATTGGTATTAGCAAAGGCAGCACCCCCTCAGTAAAAGGCATAAAAAAAGGCTGTTCATTTTCTTCCCACTCATGTCAGAAGAACATTTTTTTTAAATTAAATAAGTTATTATCGGTTTATTTTACTTCGGTTTTTTAATGAAGTATGCAGTAAATGGGCACAGCTTGAGGGTAATTAGGTAATAATGCTTGAATTCATATTTACTTCGATTTTACTTACGTAGTGAGGGGGGAATTTGGTTTTAATAAAAGTGAAGATTTTCTTTAAAAAATCGAATTATATCTTCAAATATTTTATTAAATATTTTTATTTAATTGATTATCAATTAGTTATAAATTATATTTAAAGTAATTATTTTTTTTAAAATTTTAAAAATAACTTTATGTGAACAGCCGAGGATAGGATAGAGGAATTGTTTTTTTAGGGCAAATCAGCGTTTGTGTTCATTATTTTTTATTTAGATTATAACAAACACAACATAGAAATCCCGAATTTTCCATTAAAGAAAATCCGGGATTTTTTGTGTTAAATACTAAACTTTGCTTTAAAAACCGTTGAAAATAAATGCTTGGAAAATTTATCATTCCATTAAAGCGTTCCCAACACATACATTTTATCTAAGGTCGGGGATTTGCTACCGCCTTCGGGTTCGAGGGTGATAGCAAAAGCCTGAGCTTCTTCAAAAACTTTCATAGTTTGAAGTGCAGTGCTGTTGTATTCAATTAGACCGCCATCAACAGGCTTTTTATCCACAATTGCCCAAAGTTGATATTGTTTATTAGCAGGAGGATCTGGTAGGTTTTGAAGAGCCAAGTAAGTAGCATTTTTGTCAGCATTCCAATAGATTGTAGCAATAAAATCTTTTTCAGTTTTGATGACGCTTTTCATCACAACCGTTTTAGTATCTGGGCTTTTCAGAACATCCAATTTAAGATTTAAATCAGCCACTGCTTTTTTATTTTTCAATTCAGTCAAATTCTGTGTTTGCTCGCAATCCTCCTTAGCTTTTAGTGTTTTTTGATGATTTTGATAGAAATAAAAAGTAGAAGATGCCAATCCGACGATTGCCAACCAAGGCAAAATGCGTAAAACAGAAAAACCAGAAGCACCACCTATTGCAGTTGGCAGTTCAGGTCTAAGGTTATTGTTAGGTACTTTTCCAGTTTTTAAGTCAGCTTGTATTTTTTCTAAAATCTGATCTTTTAGTTCAGGGCGTGGAGTTTGAGCATATGTTTGAGCATACAGTTGCATAACTGATTGGACTTCCTCAATTTCGGCCAAAATCTCGGGATTGTGAAGGGCTAATGTTTCCACTTCAGCGGCTTCTGATTCCGAAAGAGCGTTCATTACGTACAGTTCAATCGCCCCTGATTCTATATATTCCCGAATATTCATATTTGAATAAATTATTTGTAGTTATTTAAATTCTCGTTCAAAAGGTTTTATAGGAGACAATACTTTTTTATGTTTCAAATAATAGTATATTAATTTTAATTAAAACATGCCTTTTAGCTTCACCATCGCCGATCGTAGGCGTGTTTTAACAGTCCCTAAAGGGATATCGAGTTCTTCGGCTGCCTCTACTTGGGTATAGCCTTGAAAATATATTAGGTCAATCAAATTCTGATACTCGGGGGGCAGACTTTGAGTCAATCGTCGCACGTCAAGGATTTCCGGATTGAGCGTAGTGGAATGTTGCTCATCGATCTTATTTACGACATTTTCAAGCTCATGGTTTTTCTGATTAAAACCTTTTCTGCGCGTAGCATCTATTGCTGAATTGCGGGCTATATTAATAAGCCAAGTGAACAGTCGCCCTTTAGTGCCATCGTAGCTATCAAAATTACGCCAAATTTTAGTAAACGTATCTTGAAGCACTTCTTCAGCAATTTCTCGATTGTTGACCACGCGCAAAATTACGCCAAAAAGGGCTGCCGAATATTTGTCATACATCAGCGATACACCATTCATTTCTTGTCGGCGCAATAGTTCTATTATATTATCATCAGCAGTAGTTGGCGTCATTCTATAATTTCCTTTTTATATTTATTGTTAAAAAGTAGGGTGAAAATAAAAAAATTTTATGACAGTAAGTTCATGAAAGCTATATCTCTGCTTAAAAAAAATACTTTATATTTAGAAATATTTATAAATCATTGAATATCAACTAATTGTTATTTTTTTAAATAATTTAAATTGTACAATGTGGCTTTTTTTTGACAAAACAGTCTTAATTTTGTGTTCGCTTTCATTTGCTTCTTTTTTTAACTGAAATCACTCAACAATAAATATGAAAATAAGTTTACTTATAGTCTTTAGTTTTCTGTTTACTCGATTTGTATATGGTCAAAATAAATTATACAAAAAAAGTCATCAAGAGTCCTCTCATGATTTGTCAACTGATGCTGAATATGCGCCTCAAAACGGGGAAGCACTCCCCCAGTATCAGCCCACTTTGAAGGGCGAACAAGCTGATTTGAAGCGCCAAAGTCCAAGCCATGAGTTGCGTGGGGTATGGGTCAGCACCGTTCAGCGGGTGGATTTTCCATCGAAAGCCACCACTAACCCTTCTATTTTGAAAAAAGAATGGTTGACGCTTTTACAATTTTATAAATCATTGAATCTCAATGCTGTTATCGTGCAAATACGCCCTACAGGCGATGCTATTTATCCTTCCAAAATTGTCCCTTATACCAAATGGTTGACGGGTAAATCAGGCAAACAGCTTGATAATAATTTTGATTTGCTCCAATTTATGATTGAATCGGCTCATACTGAGGGGATTGAATTTCATGCTTGGGTCAACCCTTATCGCATTATTATTGATGGGGACACAACGGATTTAGACGCGCGGCATCCCTTTCGAGCCCATCGGGATTGGGTCATGTCTTACGGGCGCGAGTATTTGCTCAATCCAGGCATACCCGGTGTTTGGAAATATGTGACCTCTGTGGTGGAAGAGGTGGTGAAAAATTATGACGTAGATGCCATTCATTTCGATGATTATTTTTATCCTTATCGCCTCGCTGGTGCGGAATTGAGCGATGGTAAAACCTTTGAACGTTATGGTTTTAAATTTGAAAACATCGATGATTGGCGGCGGGCGAATGTTGATTCATTGATTTTCAATGTGAAACGCGTTATCAAAAAGAATAAACCGAATGTGCAGTTAGGTGTCAGCCCATTCGCTGTATGGCGCAATCAAGCCATTGATACTGAGGGGTCGGATACCAAAGCTTTTCAAAGTTGCTACGACGATTTGTATGCCGATGTCCGCTATTGGATGCAAAATAAGTGGTTAGATTATGTAGCCCCAGAAATTTATTTCCATATCGGTCATCCGCTGGTCAATTACGAAACTGCCTTGAATTGGTGGCAAGACAATTCTTTTGGCACTACGCTCTATATTTCGCATGCTATATATAAGGTGAATAATCAAGAGAAATACCCTGAATGGAGAGACCCTAACCAAATTCCCCAGCAATTAGACCTTGCTCGGTCAAAATCAGCGGTAAAGGGGTTGGTATTTTTCAGCTCTAAATGGTTGATTATGAATGAATTAGGCGTGACAAATGCTTTGCGCAATTACTTTTTTTATGAAAAATCTCTTATTAGGAACTAAGAATTTTAAGCGCTAAAAGCATTTTTTTTATTGAAAATACTGAGGGGTGCTCAATTCCCAATAAAGGGCTTTCGTATAAAAACCTCAAATTTCTAAGCCAGAACAAAAGTGCGTCAAAATCATCTGTAAACTCATCAATTTGAGCGGCTAAATTCTTTGGTCTATTTTTAATT
>JAYTON010000374.1:0-1890 GCA_043747725.1 Saprospiraceae bacterium | reverse complement strand
CAAGTGGATATACATTAAATCTTGCAGCCGCAGCCAATCAAGAGGTAGATATTGTAGTAGTAGATGTATCAGAAATTTTTGTTCAGTTTTATTGGCACTCCAGTAACGACAGAACCAGATTAAAACAAATAGTCAATTGGGGTGGACGCTGGCTAAGTATGGAAGGTGCATTTGAGGGTTGTACGAATTTACAAATTACAGCACCTTCAAAGCCTGACGTTTCGCAAGTAACTAATTTTTCCAAAATGTTTAAAGGTTGCAGCAGTATCACTACATTCCCCGATTTAGGCAATTGGAACCTACCCAATGCAACAGACCTATCTGAAATGTTTATAGGGCATTCTTATAAAAAAAACTCGTGAGCTAAAATCTTAATTTTGTGTACCAAAACTTAATTAAGATGAAAGAAATAGCCCACGAATCTGTGCAAAGTAACAGTTTTTATTTAGCATTACAAGATAATGCGGAGTTAGATTTACGCGATAATAGAGGAAAGCTTCATAATATGAGTCTTGTCTTGTGCGGTCTAATTTTCGCACTTTTAAGAGGTAAAGACGGCAATCTGTCCTCTATTCATCGGTCAATGGTTAAGAAGCAAAAGGAGCTTTGTTCTTTTTTAGGCATTGATTATCAAATAGTTATCTCTCGTTCTCACTTACCTATTTTTTTAAAGTACGTGAATATTGAGTTTTTAGGTAAATTGGTATTCCAATATTTTGGGGTTCATTTAGAAGTTCAAGCCAAGGTTTGGATAGCCATAGATGGAAAAGAACTACGGGGTAGCATTTTAGTGGGATGCACACGAGGAGAAGCGATAGTTCAAGCCGTCACCCATAGCAATAGAATGGTCTATGCTCAAGGTTATTACAACGGAAGTAAAGAAAGTGAACGCCCCGTTGTTGAATCTTTTTTGTCAGATCCGGCTTTAGCATCCCAGAATTTGACAATGGACGCCTTGCATTTTACACCTACTATTCTAGATTTGATAGCAGACGCCAAGGGTATTTTTGTAGTGGGTTTAAAAGGGAATCAGAGCGAAATTTTGATAGATATGATACAATTGCCTCAACTATTAAAGCATGATTTTGAATACTATACGGAATTTAAAGGACATGGTAGGCAAGAAACACAGCATTTTAAGGCGTATGATATTTCGGGCGAATATTTTGACAAGCGATGGAAAAAAGCTGAATTTAAAACCATGATACAAGTCAAACGGACTCGATTTGAGAAGAAAAGAGGGAAGTATAGCGAGGAAATTTCTTACTACATGAGTAACCAAAAGGTTTCAACTTTAGCTCAAGCAAAAGTTCTATTTAAAGCGATTAAAGAGCATTGGGCAGTAGAAACCAATAATCATATTAGAGATGTTACTTTCAAAGAGGACAAATTAAAGACAATCCTAAAAGCCGTCTCACTTACAACTTCAATCATTAGAACATTGATAACCAATATGTTAAAGATAATTGAACCTGAAAATATAGTGGCTCAATTTGAAGATTTTGCAGATGATTTCAAGGAATTAGAAGCCTTTTTTTTGAAGGCTAAGTTTTTATAAGAAAGCCCTAGACTTTATGGTTATTGTATTCAGTAAATCAGTAAAATTGAATAACTTTGCACTTCCTTTGCAAAACTATCTAACATCCAACATCTATTCCGAGTACTCGGGACTAATATCCAATTGTAAGTGAGTCGAATTAATCAAGAAATAGTAGAATATTCATTCTCATCTCAATCTACGCAGTCTTATGAGTTGAGTTTGCTTATCGGGTCAGATAGTATATACTATATGGTTAACGATGGTCAGTTGAATATTTTAGCGCTTAAAAGTTTTCATTTCGACCATAAAAAGGAAAAATCTCCCATTGAAAGTTTAAAAGCCATTTTTTT
>JAYTON010000373.1:0-2277 GCA_043747725.1 Saprospiraceae bacterium | reverse complement strand
CCACTTATAAGGCTACCCAATGCCGTTGCACCTAAACCTAAAACACTCCCCGAAAGGAAATTTCGGCGGTTCATTTTGTGGTTGTATTCTTCAAAAATATTCATTTACTGATTTTTTAATCATTTACAATTAAGTGTTTAAAATGACTTGCTTGCGCTTGTAAAATAAAGAACGCTGAAAACCGTCATTCTTTTTTACCCCATTTATCAAGCGGCAAAAGATTAATACCTGTTTTATTGGACACACCTTCCGGTATCAATAAAACAGTCAAAATCGTGGTTGAATTTTTAGGCAATACAGCTTCAAAACCCACTAAAATAGTATTCGGATTAGGTGCATCATAATCGTGTGGTGGGGTTGTTACCCATGTTTTCACCGAGATGTTAGCGGGCTGTAATACTTTTAATTGAAGTTTTTTACCTTTTTGAGTCAATTCTGCCGTACCGTTTTCAGTGATTTTTACTGTGGCGGAAGTAACCATTACCCAACGGACGGAGGTTTCCTTATCAGTCGCCGTTATTTCATCTTTTATAGCTACATATTTTTGTTCTACAATCGCTATTCCTCGATGCGCTGATGCCACTTGACCTTTATAAACCGCACTTATATCGCTTGTTGCACTTAAAAATTGAGGATTATCAGTTGTATTTTCAATAGAAGCAAATCCTTCTACGCGTTGTAATGCTTGATTAAAAGTCAAAGTGCTGTGGGCAAAATTGTTATAGCGATAAACCTCCCAACGCTGGGCATTTTGGTCTTTTCCCCATAATTTGACGCCTTTGGACTCAAGTGATTCGTATTCCTGCAAACCGAAATCCATTGACCATCGCTCACCCAATGCGTCCATAACAAACGACCCGACATCCATGTGACCATGATTCACTGAGGGGGAGCCTGCTTTAAATCCCACATAAATCGCATCGGGATTCGTCCAAGAAGTGCGCATCATCGCAACGGGGTTTAAACCCTGCCCTGCCCACAGCAACTGTTTGGGGGCTTGTATTTTTTTTAAATTAATTCCTTTTCCCCAAATCAAAGTCGTCGGTAATAAGCGGTCGCTACCCATTTTTTTATCTGCACCAGCCAAATAAGTTTTTTCAACCCATAAAAGGCTATTGTTTTGAGTGCGTTTGGCGAACCAAAACATAGCTGAGTTTAAACCTGTATCACTGCCTCTTGCATCGGAATAATTAAAATTTTTACCTGATATGCCGACCATATTTTCTAAATAATCGGCTGTTTTTAAGAACCCCTCAGTATCAGACAAGCCAAAATCGCTACCAAATACTTTTTCAATGGCACTTAAAAACATAACATTAAAACTTGTTCCGTATCCCCAATAATTGTAGCCTTCGGGATAGGCTCCATCAGGCTTATAACTTTCCATCGGTAGTTTTATAGACGTAATGGCTCTATCTATTATCTGTTTAGCGAGGTCAGGATTATCTTCATATATGGCTAATGCGCCATACGCTATGCCTGCGTTGCAGACTTGATTCCAATTGTGTATCGCATTGAGCCAGCCATTATATTGAGGGTCAAGTGAAGGCTCAATACCTTTTTTTATAATCGCTTCTCTGATAATTGACCGTGAAGAAGGCGACAAATCAGCATACAGCCAATCATATCCTATCGCTACGCCCATTGTCATTTCAGCTACATCCAAAAAATGAGATGGATTCCAATCACTGAACTGCGACACTTTTAATAACTCTTTTTCAGCTCGTTCAAAATATTTTTTATCCTTTGTTAAGCGATAAGCATAAGATAAATAAAACACTCTCCGAATACACTCTCTTGATTTATCCAATAAACGACGCCCAATTTGGATGCGCTCTAAAGTGGGTAAAGCAAGCATTTTATTGCCTTCATCAAGGATAATTTGATGGATTTTTGCCCAATTTTTATCCGCCTTAATGCTTTTTTGAATCTCTTTAACTTCTCCTTTGAATAATAAAATGCGTGGATGGTTGGGCATATTTTTTACATCTGTCAAATATTTCAATTGTCCGTTAAGAGGATTTTGAAAAAGCAACAACAGAAGAACCATATGAAATATTAATTGTCTTTTTTTCATTTTTATTATTACAATTTATTAAAAATAGAAAATCCAAAACTCGGTTGTGCTAAAGTTAAAGCAAAAGCCATTGTGGTATTTTGGATGAAATTTCTTCTTGTTGTCATTTTTAAAGTAATTTTTTATCTTCCTTTAAGCATTTCACTTTTAATTTTATTCGTATCAGGCTTAATAAATTGAAAACCGCCCGTATCTATTTG
>JAYTON010000372.1:0-2570 GCA_043747725.1 Saprospiraceae bacterium | reverse complement strand
CAGCTATCAGTTGTAAAAATTCGGCAGATGGAGTCACACCTGACACCACAGCCGGTACTGCCATTGGCAACAGTTTAACAGGTAGCGGGGCAGGCGACCCTGTTTCTGTAGATTCAATTCCTGCGGCTGCTCGCACTTATTTGACCACCAAATACGCAGGTTGGACTATCAAAAAAGCCGAAGTTGAAAAACGCAATGGTGTGACCACCTATGAAGTGAAAATTCAGAATGGTACTTCTGTCAAAGAAGTGGTTTTTGATGCGGCTGGTGCTTTCTTAGGTGAAGAATTACAAGGTGCCAATGGTCATCATGGCGGCAGACGCAACAATGCTATCAGCCTTGACAGCCTTCCAACGGCTATCAAAACTTATATTGCTGCCAATTATGCAGGCGATACTATCAAACGGGCTGAGAAACGCACAGTCAATGGCGTTATCAATTATGCTGTGTTGGTGGATAATGGTTCACGTGTCAAAGTCCTTATTTTCTCAGCTATAAGCACGTTCATCCGCGAAGCAACTTTCAATGGCGGCAGACATCGACATGGTCACGGCGACCACCATGACAACGATGATAAAATCAGTATTGATAGCTTACCCCAAAGTATTCCGCTCTATATCACGGCAAACTATGCAAGCTATACAATCAAACAAGCTGAAAGGGAGAAAGACCGCACCACCAATGCGATTATTTACGAAGTAGCCATTGAAAATGGTTCAATGCGTAAGAAGTTGATATTCGATGCGACAGGGGCTTTCCTAAGAGTCGGTTAAAGCATAAATAAGTTTTAGTAGTGCATTTATAAAATAAGGAGTAGCTTCTGTTTGAGGCTACTCCTTTATATTTTATAAATTTTAATTTCTCAGTTCGCGTCATTAAATTAATTGAAAAATAAGAAAATTCAAATTTTACTTCAACCGCTTCACCACCTTATCCCAAATTTGCTCATACGTCACGACTTCCAACTCGGAAGTCAATCCGCGATAATAAAATGGAGATTCCTGCAAGCGAGCGACATATTTTTCTGTATTGGAAAGGTTTTCAAATTTGAAATCCGCTTTTGACAATTGTTGTAGCAAACGGATGAATTGGATGAGGCGATAAAACTCTTCTTTTTTCAACTGCCGATTCGCATAATTTTTCAATCTTTCGATTAATTCAGAAGCGTTTGTGTATTGTTTTTGTTCTAAATGAAATAATATTTGAGCAATAATGAGAAAAATCGTGAATATTCTTAATTCTTTTGGATATAAAATCGGGTCGTTCAAAAACTTAGAAATCTTGAATGTTCGACGATTTTGACGTTTCAAAATCGGGTTGTCATCTCCATGCACTTCTATCACATAGTTTAAATAAACCTCATAAACTTTCCATTTTTCCCGTTCTTCAAGCCCTAATTTTTTGAAACGGGTATGCGCCGATGCCTTTGTCAAAATAGCAATGGCATTGATGAAATTCTCGGTGTGCATCGCCAAAAGGAAGTAATATTCGAGGAATGCAAACCACATATCGCTGCCTTCGGGGAAAGTTGTGAGGCATTTTTCAGCATTGATTTTACCCCGCTTATAGTCTTTAAGATGTAAAAAGGCAGACATTTTTTTCAATTGAAATGTCGCCATTTTTTCCTCTTGATAATACGTTGGGTTGTCTTTCATGTACTGTTCAGCGCGGCTACAAACCTCAATCATAGCTTCATAATCCTGCAACATTTCGTAGCGATACGTCCAAACCAAGTACATATTATAGATGATAATCGGCGAATCATACACCTCCGAAAGACCAATCAAAGCATCGCAATAGGTATCAATCCGTTCTTTCAAATCAAAATTTTCAGTGACCGGGCGGAAATAATTCATCATCACACGCTGAAACAATTCCTCTGAGCGAATTTCAGCATCCAAAATATCTTTATATTGCTTGATGTATTGATCGTATTCTTCATACTCTTTTTCCTCCTCAGTCTCTGACGAGTACGTGCGCAAAATGCGAGAGCAATTGACAATCAAATCAGCAAATTTGTACTTCAATGCAGTTGTCAAAATTTGACGCGCTAATGTTGCTGCCGTAAAAGTCGCTTCATTGGCTAAAAGAATTTTGACGAGCGTCCACTCCTTATTGCATGAGTAATAAGCACGATCGTAGCCCGAAGTATCAGGCAAATTGACATCGAGGAAAAACAGGGTGTTGAGCAACCGTTTTCTGAAACGGCTTTTGAGCTGGCGATATTTATCGTCGGTAGGGCTACACTCATAAAGGAATGTTGCAGCGTCACGATCATTGCGGAATTTACCCGCCATGAGTGCTTCGTAAAACTCGTTGAATTTACTGTTTTTGTTTTTCAGCGAGTAATCGTCAAAAATTTCTATCTTTTTGACCTTCTTTTTGGTGACAATCTTGGAGATTTCTATGAGGTTCTTCATCTTCTCTATTTTTGTGACATAAAATTAGGTGATTTTCTATCCAAAAGTCAAGTTTTTATGTCACAAATGTAAATTATTTTTTGATTTAATATTTATTTGATAGTTTTTATATTTTAGTATTTGATAAAAAATTATAGCTAAAATATTGAT
>JAYTON010000371.1:0-1869 GCA_043747725.1 Saprospiraceae bacterium | reverse complement strand
CTCAGTATTTTGACTTAAAAATGTAATGAAATGAAAATAAAACTCGCACTCATCGGCATTTGTTGGGTAACGCTATTGTTCGGACAAAGCACCATAGTCAAAACTGCAAACGGTAAAATCGAAGGAACTTTTAATAGCGATAAAACCATTCGTAGTTTCAAGGGCATTCCCTTTGCCGCACCGCCTATCGGCAATTTGCGTTGGAAAGCACCGCAGCTCGTTAAAAATTGGGCAGGTGTGCGGGCTTGTACAACCTTTTCAGCAAGCCCTATGCAAAGCAAGCCCGTCCCATTTATGTGTTGGTCGGAGGAGTTTATTGCACAGCCTGAATCCCTCAGTGAAGATTGCCTTTATCTGAATGTATGGACATCAGCACAACCGAAAGGGGAAAAACGTCCTGTATTTGTTTGGATTTATGGCGGTGGTTTATCGAGTGGTTCGAGTAATTGCGCTATCTATGATGGGGAAGATATGGCTAAGAAGGGAGTCGTATTTGTCAGTTTAAACTACCGTGTAGGCGTTTTCGGTTTTATGGCACACCCTGAATTAAGTAAAGAATCAGGATATAATGCTTCAGGTAATTATGGTTTTATGGATCAAATGGCAGCATTGCGTTGGATTCAAAAAAATATAGCCTTATTTGGAGGCGACCCCCATAATGTCACCATTGCTGGGCAATCCGCCGGCTCATTTAGTGTAAATGCTTTGGTGGCATCACCTTTAGCGAAAGGACTTTTTCACAAGGCAATTGCTCAAAGCGGTGGTTTGTTTTCAAAAAGATTGGGTAAAAATTTGCCTGATGCTGAAAAGCAAGGCGAAATGGTGATGCAAGCAGCGAAAGCTACCAATATCAATGAATTGAGAAAAAAATCAGCCACTGAAATTTGGACTATTTCTACCAGTAAAGGCATGGATAGGTTTGGAACGACCTTAGATAATTACGTTTTACCCTCAGATATTACCCTCCATTTTGCAAAGGGTTTGCATAATGATGTACCATTACTGACGGGGTGGGTGACAGGCGATGGTATGTTGATGGGAAGCCCCAACACAACGGTTGAAAAATTTAAAAAAGATGCTCAAACCAATTATGGCGACAAAGCCAATGAGTTTCTAACCATTTTTACTGCCCAAACCGATGAAGAAGCCAAAACTGCCCAAATGAAAATGGCGATGTTTGGCTTTGCAGCCTTACCGTCTCATTTGTGGGCAGGTTTTAATAAAAGCAAATCTTATATCTATCAATTTAGCCATGTGCCGCCTGATAAGCATAATTTTCCCAATTATGGCGCTTTTCACACATCCGAAGTGCCTTATGCCTTGCATACTTTGAAAACTTGGAAACGCGCATGGCAACAAACGGACTATGATTTAGAGACAACCATGTCCGATTATTGGGTCAATTTTGCTAAAACGGGCAATCCTAACGGACAAAATTTACCCGAATGGAAAAGCTATGATAAGCAATCGGGCAATATTATGGAATTGGGTGATAAGGTAGTATTACGACCTTCTTTATTTAAAAAGGAGTTGGATTTTTTAGAGAAAGTACAGTGATTAATCAATATTACAGGATAAGATGAACAAAGCGAATCAAACCAAAGAGCATTTCCATTCCATTAATATATTGCGAGGTTTAGCGGCTTTAGCAGTTTGTTTGTTCCATTTTACGGATGGTTTTTTGCAGCCTGAAAATTGGCTGCGGATGGTCAATCATTATGGCTATTTGGGTGTTGATGCCTTTTTTGTCATCTCAGGTTTTGTTATTCCTTATTCTTTTTCAGTAAAAAACTATCATATTAAGCAATATTGGTTGTTTTTCAAGAAGCGTTTTGTGCGCATCGAACCTGCCTATTGGGCGAGTATGTT
>JAYTON010000370.1:0-1796 GCA_043747725.1 Saprospiraceae bacterium | reverse complement strand
CTGTCAATGCTTGCACCAATTGTGGCGAAGTAGCATTTTCAATCATCTTAGGAATCGCTTTTGTAAGAGCTTTTTCTGCCCAATAGATGTCTTTGAGTTCATCTACAAATAGGGCGCGTAAGCCATGAGCCACTTTGGAATTTGGCTTTTTGCCATTGGCTTGACCATGATTTTGAGTGCCGCTTTGTACGGTCTTTGATTTTGTTCCTTCCATTTTTTAAATTTTTAAATCGATTAATGATAAATTGTTTACTCAAATTATTAAACACTAAGACTTATGTAAAGCATTGAAAATCAATGTTTTGCATTAAAATACTGAGGGAGATATTAGCCCTCGATTAGTTTAACCAATCTAAACTGTGAAAATTTTAAGCACCCACCTTCTTGCTTCGTGCAAGGACGATGATGCCACCAACGAGTAGTACAACACCGATAATAGGAGACCAACTGACAGGATTGTTCTTTTCTTTACTGATTTCTATCGGACCCAAATCCACTACTTTTTCTTTAGTAACATAATTGAATCCCGTGTAAGCCATCATAACGATACCGAGTACGACGAGTATTAAGCCAAGTGATTTTGTTTGCATAGTTTTATTTTTATGTTTGAAATATAATGTTTTGCCAACCAAACGTTCGTTTGGGAAATTTTAAAAATTTCCTGACGTGAAAATGTGAAACGCAAGTTTACTCGCCCCTATGTTCTTCCAAATCGTCATGATTATCGCCGCCAATACTGTAATAGTTGTTCTCTTCGTCTTCACTACCAATATCTTCTTGCATATCGTCCAAATCTGAGCCTGGAATATCCAACTCATTGCCCACCGAATCTTCATTAAAATTCTTTTCGCGGATGATTTCGAGTCTATCTTCTTCTGTCAAATCTTTCAATTTAGAAACTTCTTCGGGCATTATCTCCGCTTCTTTATGGGATTTGCGGTATATATCTTCGCTATCAGGATAGAGAGGGTAACCAGGCGCATCACCTTCAGCAGCGTTATCCGTCTGAGATTTAGGTAAGTGGGTATGATGGATTTTCTTTTTCATTTTTTAAGATTAATGTTTAGAAAAATGTTCTTTAACAAAAGCATGCTCTTGATTTTCAGTCATTTTATCCGCTTGCTTCACTTCAATTTTGATGTCGGCGAAGCGATGATCAGCTTTCAAAATATTGTGCAACTCTGCTTTAGCATCAGTTGGTCCAAAAAGAATAACTTCTTCATAATTTCTGATAGCTTCCGCCAATTTCTTGTAATAATCTGATTGCTGATGTTGCTCTTTATTGTGCATGTGGCTCTCGCCTTTGTGCATGGTCTGTTCTTTTTGTTGATGCGTAAATTGCGATTCAATCACATTGGTTTCAATAGAATCGCTTGAAAACTCCATTAAATGCGCGCTTGAATGATCCATCCAGATGCCTAAACTTTTTGCTGTTGTCATGACTTTATTGTTTTTTATACTGATGTTATACCTTTTTTATACCAAATTTCATGGCTTATACTGAGGGGGGTATTGGTAAACTGTAAACTGTAAAATTTAAAATTGTTAATATTCAGCAATTGCATATTTTGCGTTTTGGGGTTTGCTTAGTTGCATTGCCCAAGTATAAGCCATATGATAATAAATATGACCACAGTACTGATACAGCCTCCGCCTAATTTACTGGCACCATAACCGGAAATTAATCCTTTAAATAAATTGTTCATTTTGTTTTCTTTTTTTATTGAGTTAAAGAAAATTTTGAGCCCTTATACTGAGGGGTATCAAAATTGTTAATTAGGAAATCAACTTTCAAC
>JAYTON010000369.1:0-2144 GCA_043747725.1 Saprospiraceae bacterium | reverse complement strand
GATGTGACGAATCCTGAGCAGCCGAAGGAGTTAAGTAAAATAGCGGTGGTGCGGGATTGAAAAGAAATTAGGAATTAAAAATTAGGAATTAGTTGAGCATATTTAGATGACATTTTTTAAAACACATAGGCACATAGGATACATAGTTTTTTTTGTCATTCAGTAGGAAACATAACTATGTGTCCTATGTGTTTTAAAAATGATAACTATTTGTGTTGAACGAATTAACTTATAAAATGAAAATGAAAAATAAATTCTTTTTCCTACTGCTTTTATTGACCATCAATGCCGCCTGCCTTCAAGCACAACGCGATAAAGTCATTCTTTATAGCGATTCAAAATTCGTCGGGAAATTGATATTTTATCGCCCGGGCGATTCCGTTCAGTTGCAATTGAAGAATGGTGAAATTGTGACTTTCCCTCAAAGAATGGTTAAAAAAGTAGTTATGGAAGAATATAAAGCCGAAAAAGCATACACTTTCAAGGAACGTGGCGTTTATAATGCCACTTATTTCAACCTTTCATTCGGTAAGACCAACTATTTATATGGTTCAAATACTTCACACATCGGCGTGGCGATTGAAAACATCACTGGCTTTCAATTTAAGCGGTTGGTAGGTGCAGGCTTAGGCTTAGGCTTTGATAATTATTATGCGACGGGCAATGATGCCAATGTTTTGAGTGTGTTCGGTGAAGTGCGGGGATATTTAAGTCGGCAAAATATGTCTCCTTATTATAGTTTTTCAAGCGGTGTGGGCTTTCCAATGGTCAATACAAAAGACAATTTAAATCTGACAGATCATCGAGGCGGCTTGATGGTGCATCCGGCTATCGGCTTGCGATTTGGGGCGTCGTCTAAGATTAATTTTTTCGCAGATATTGGTGCGAAATACCAGTGCATTTATTACAATCAAATCAATACTTGGTCTGAAAATCATTATCGCATCACTTATTTGCGGTGGGTACTGAGAGGAGGCATCATGTTTTAGAAACATCTTATTTCAATTTATAAGCCTTCAAACCCTCTTGATTCACCCCAAAAATCAATATATCTTTTAAAGAAAGGACACTTCGAACATCGCCTTGAAGTCTAAAACCCGATTCACGTTGGCTCACCGTTGAAAAGCTACCTTGACCATCCCCCCTCAGTAAAAGACCATAATTAGCGTCATATTTTCCGAATTTCAAGCGGGCGTGGTTGATATTGCCTGCGAGCAAAATATCTTTTTTACCATCTTTATTAAAATCGAAGCTTGTAATGGTGAAAATAGGCGATGATTGTGCTTCAATCGGCAAATCGTGTTCTTGAAATTTATTATTCGCATCGCTTATAAAGAGCATTGTTTTAAGCGTATTGGCTTCCAAACGAGTAGCCCCTTTCAATTCATCGGACTTGAAAATGTCTTTTATGGTGGCATCTGCATAGCTTTTATAATCGGAGAAACGCGTCCGCATGATACTCATTTGGTCTAACAATTCATCGCGCGTAATGTAAGGATAGCTTTTCCCTTTATTGTAACAACAGAGGATTGGGTCAACCGAACCATTTTCGTCAAAATCTTTAAAATACAATTCGACAGGTTCTTTATCAGATGCTTTTAATTGAGAATTCAAACCTAAATTACCGACTACTAAATCCGCTTTGCCATCGCCATTCAAATCTTCTACTAAGAGTTTATTCCACAAACCGCTGTATTTTTTATCAAAATACTGAGGGGTCACGTCTTCAAATTTACCATTATTCATACTAAAAACCGTAATCGGCATAAACTCACCGACGATTATTAATTCAGGTTTTTTATCATTATTCAAATCATAAAATGCGGCATCTGTTACCATCCCTATTTTTTGTAGAGTGGGGGCTAAGGCATTGGTTTGGTCGGTAAAATTGCCTTTTCCATCATTTATGAGCAACATACTGAGGGGGGGCTCGGGATAACGCCCTGCTATCACTCGACCACCGACGAACAAATCGAGCTTTCCATCACCATTTATATCAGCCACTCGGACACAACTTTTGCTGCTTAAATTTTTAGGTAAAGCAGTTGGGCTTTTAGTGAAATTGCCTTTGCCATCGTTGATGTATAAACGGTCTTGCAAGGCTGGATCCTCGGGTTGAAAATTCGCATAGCCACCGCTGCATA